>JAKAVW010000338.1 GCA_021827445.1 Pseudomonadota bacterium | reverse complement strand
TCCGATCTGACCTGTTTGCCAGCCATCGCCGCTTCTATCAGCGCATCAATGATGGGAGAGTCCGGGGTGGTGCGGTACAACGTCTGCTTGATACCGATGATTTGCGGATCATTGGCCGCCTGGCGGAGAAAATCTAGTACCGGGTTGAAGCTCTGGTATGGGTGATGGAGAAGAATGGGTGCCTCGCGGAGTTGCGCGAATATATTTTCCGGGCGCGTACAGACGGATGGCAGACCGGGTACAAAGGGCGGGAAGAGAAGGTCGGAGCGGGGAACCATGTCGATAATGGCTGCCAGCCGTGACAGATTCACGGGTCCCAGCAGCGCATAAAGATGATCCTCGCCAAGCTCAAAATGCTTCAAGAGGTAGTCGATTACCTCGCGCGGACAGTTGTTGGCGACTTCCAGCCGTACCGCCTCACCAAAAGGGCGCATCGGTAATTCATCAGCGAGCGCATCAAGGAGGTTGTCCACCTCTTCTTCGTCCACGAAGAGTTCACTGTTGCGGGTTACCCGGAACTGATAAAAGCCCTGAATAGTCAGGCCCGGGAAGAGGTTTTGCACATGCTCGTGAATGATAGAAGAGAGAAACACGAAATCATGCGGGCCGGCCAGATGTGCTGGAATCTGGATGATACGCGATAGTATCCGCGGCGCCTGCACGATGGCGATGGGACTGTGCCGCCCATAGGCGTCCTGACCCTCCAGGACGATGGCGAAATTCAGCCCCTTATTCTGTACCTTGGGAAAGGGATGGGCCGGGTCAAGGCTCAGGGGCGTGAGCAGAGGTAGAACTTCACTCTGAAAATAACTGCTGATCCAACGTCTTTGCGCGGCCCGCCACTCGCGTCGGCGCAACAGACGGATATTCTCTTTGGCCAGGGCGGGTAGCAGTCGTTGGTTCAGACAGCGATACTGTGCAGAGATAATTTCGTGGGCCATTTTGGCCACTGCTTCAATTTCGATATTAGGTCCGAGCATGTCCGGCCCAGAGGGGCCAGCGCCGAATTTGCGCCGCTGCAGAAGCCCTGCCATGCGTACTTCAAAAAATTCGTCCAGATTGTTGGAAACAATAGTCAGATAACGTAAACGCTCCAGCAGGGGCACATGTGGATCATCCGCCAAAGCGAGTACCCGCCGGTTAAATTCGAGGATGCTGAGATCGCGGTTAAAATAGAGATCGGGATTATCCAGAGATGGCGCCGCACCAGATTTTTGCTGGGCAGGTGTCCCATTCATGAGCTTATCCCCATGCGTTGCTCTGCCGCAATCAGGGTATTCTGCAAGAGTGTGGCTACCGTCATGGGTCCGACTCCACCGGGGACCGGCGTGATCCACGCCGCACGTTGCTCCGCGCCAGCAAAGTCCACATCGCCGGTCAGGCGCCCGTCCGGAAGACGATTGATTCCCACATCAATGACCACGGCTCCCTCACGAATCCACTCACCGGGTATCAGTCCCGGTTTGCCTGCCGCCGCGACGAGCAACTCGGCGCGTCCCACATGGGCCGCGAGATCGTGGGTGAAGCGGTGGCAGACAGTCACCGTCGCCCCGGCCAGGAGCAGTTCCAGTGCCATGGGCCGCCCGACAATATTGGATGCGCCGACAATCACCGCTTCTTTCCCCCTGACCTCTATGCCGGTTTCCTGAAGCAAGGTCATGATACCGGCGGGCGTACAGGAGCGCAGCAGTGGCGCGCGCAGCGCAAGACGGCCGACATTATAGGGGTGAAAACCATCGACATCCTTGTCGACAGCAATGGCCTCGATGATTTCTTCAGGATCAAAATGCGGGGGCAGGGGCAACTGCACCAAGATGCCATCCACGGCATTATTAGCGTTTAGTTCGGTAATATGAGACAGGAGTTGTTGTGGCGTGCTGGCTGCGGGAAGATTGGCAGAAAAAGAGCGGATGCCCACTGAAGTACAGGTATCCCGCTTTTTCTGCACATAGACCTGAGACGCGGGATCGGCCCCGACCAGCACTACCGCAAGACCAGGGGAGCGTCCATAACGCTGGAGAAAAGCCTGACTGCGATGGGTGACATCCGCCTGTATTTTTTTGGCGATAGCTTTGCCATCAATGCGTTGTGCAGTCACCAGGACCTCTTTGCCAAGGTCTCAATGCTCGGGAAGAATTCGTGACCCATGAAAATTTACCTGTGTGCGAACAGCGAGCAGGCCAGCCCGGTAAAGGCGGCAAATCAGATATTTCTCAAAAAAGACCAGCGAGAATATCCATCAGTATTCTTCTGTCCACCCTCCGTCTTGTCAAGCGAAAAAGGCCGGGACCCCAATAAGCGTCCCGGCCGGATCCACCGAGCAAAGCAACCATCTCCTGTCAGGCTTCCTGGGGCTGGGACGCGCGCAAATCCTTGGCGAGTACCATATACATGGCCGGCACCACGAAGAGTGAAAAGAAAGCGCCAATACCCAAGCCGGTAAAGATCACCAGGCCCATCTGGAAGCGACTGACCGAGCCGGGTCCGCCCGCTAGCAGCAAGGGCAGAACGCCCAGTACCATCGCCCCCGTAGTCATGAGGATGGGACGCAAACGAATGCTGGAGGCTTTCTGCACGGCTTCACGCTTGTTGAGTCCTTCTTTCTTCTGGATCTCGTTGGCGAACTGTACGATAAGAATACCTTGCTTGGCGATCAGACCAATCAGTGTAATCAGCCCTAGTTCCGTATAGATGTTGATGGAAGCCAGACCCAGGCTGATGAAAATCAACGCACCACTAATGGACATGGGTACTGTGATCAGCACGATCAGCGGATCGCGGAAACTCTCGAACTGTGCGGCCAGCAACAAATAAATCAGGATGATGGCCAGTGCAAAGGTGGTCAGCAATGCACCCGACTCTTGCATGTATTCACGGGATTGGCTCGCATAGTTCAAAGAAAAATCCTTGGGCATGACCTTTTCTGCCGCAGTCTTAAAGAAGCTCAAAGACTCGCCCATGGTAACACCGGGCTTGGGCACCGCCTGGATGGTTGTCGAATTGAGCTGCTGGAATTGCGGCAGGTATTGCGGCTCTACCTTGGTCTCGATAGAAACCACGGTAGATAAGGGCACCATCTGACCGCTGCCGGTCGCGATGTAATATTGCTTCAAGGCGGCCGGATCGAGGCGGAAATGATCTGGGACCTGGGGAATGACCTTGTAGCTGCGGCCTTCCATATCGAAGCGATTGACATAGTTGCCGCCCAACAGAGGCTGCAGATCTTGGGCGATGTTCGCCATGGTCAGCCCAAGGGTGGCGGCCATATTCCGATTGATCTTCAACACGATCTCAGGATTGTCGATACGCAAATCCTTGGTGACATAGAAAAACAAACCGCTTTTGTAAGCTTCTGCGATCAGTCGGTTAGCCACCTGATCGATTTTGCCGTAGCTGCCCGGGCTCTGCAGCACAAATTGCACCGGCAGACCGCCTGCCGAACCGGGCAGAGACGGCGGTAAAAATGAGGCTAGCTGGAGTCCCGGGACACTTTGCAGAGCGCGCTGGGTCTGTGGTTGCAACTGCATCGCCGTCGTGGAACGTTTGTCCCAATTCGTCAGGTTCATGCCGGCGAACAGGCTGTTGGAGCCGCCGCCGCTGCCCACCGATATGCCGGTGACCATGAAGGTTGCCCTGGTTTCAGGATATTTATTCAACACCTTTAGAA
>JAKAVW010000337.1 GCA_021827445.1 Pseudomonadota bacterium | reverse complement strand
GCTGCACACAAGCTGGCACGTTTGATCTACATGATGCTCACCAAGGGCGAGGAATATACCGATCAGGGTCAGGACTACTACGAGGAGCGCTACCGTGAACGGGTGCTACGGCAACTGGCTCAACGCGCCGAAAAGATGGGCATGAGACTGGTTCCTGGTGAGATTGTCACTTCGTAACTGTAATGTATTCAATATCCTAGAAAGTGTTTCTTGAGAGAGTCTCGGAGAAGACATGGGGATGGGAGCCCCCACCACGCCGACTGCAGAGCCCACCCACCTAGTGCCCGCCCATCAGCGCAAAGTCTCCCGGACGAAGCCCGAAGATCAAGCCGAGGCAGTTCCTTTCTTCGACGCGGACAAGGTACCGGTGACCACCATTGAAGTCCCCAATCCGGAAATCACTGGCCTTACGCCCAATCAGTACACCGTCATCGGCAGTAAAGAGACCTATTGCCTGGCACAGCGGCCCGGCAGCTATGTGGTGATCAAATACCTCCGCCCGGTGATCAAGCGCCTCGACACCCAGGCCATCAGTTGCCCACCCGCTCCGGTGGGTGTTCTCGAAGGCAGCCGTGCCGACGTCAGCTTCGCGGCTGGGATGGTCGTCGATAAATTCCTCTATCATTTGCCCTTGTGCCGCCTGCATCAGCGCTTGCAGGGCATGGGCTTTACCCTGAGCCGGGTGTGGCTGACCCAACTGATGCAGCGGATCGTGAGCCTCCTGGAACCGATCTACAACGCTCAGTTCGACTCCATCCGGGCCTCCCGGGTCAAAGCCATGGATGAAAACCCCATCAAAGCTGGCCTGCAAGGACCGGGGAAGATGAAGCAGGGCTATTTCTGGCCGGTCTATGGAGAGCGGGATGAAATCTGTTTCCCTTACTGCGAGAGCCGTCGGGCGGAGCATGTGGATCAACTCCTGAGACTGACGGCACCACCCGGTGCCGTGCTGATCACCGATGGTTATGCCGCCTATAGCCGTTATGCGCAAAAAACGGAAGGGCTGACCCATGCCCAGTGCTGGGCGCATACCCGTATACGTTCAGCCAACCCACCCTTGCAGGTTGGCTGAACGTTTACCTTCAACGGGATAGCCGATGCGGGGCGTTCGCATGCGGTGGTCGTCGCTGGTGGCCGCAAACCCCGGGATTTGCCTCAGTTCGGATGGGTCAATACCGAGCTGGGCAATCTCAAAACAGGCCTTTCCGATGCTTACCATGCCTTTAAGTTTCGGAAATATGCGCAACGTTATCTCTCCACCATGACTTACCGCTTCAACCGCCGTTTTAACCTGGCCACGTTACCCATGAGTTTGCTTCGTGCAGCCGTCAACACAGGACCCCGGCCCGATCGCTGGCTCCGCGCAGCGGAATCATCGTGCTAATCAGGTAATACTATATCCATTTTCAAAAGGGCATTTCTCACAGCCGCCTCACAAGGCACTTGTTCATCGCTCGCTGGGGCATGTACGAATGCTTCGGCTCTATCTGGACCTGGGCAAGTATTCACCAATTTTTGTACCACCCCTCGAACATAGCGTATATCGTGCAGTATCTTCCTGAGCCATGTAATAAATACTTTTTGGTTAGAAAATAAGCACACCACTCCTTTGAATGACTCCTCTGTATCTATTACTATTTCGTGACCGTTTTTTCTGCTTTCTTTTTTCGCGGTCTGCGCTGTATTTCGAGGATGTATATTGGCTTGTCATCGACAAGCATCCGTGCGACAAGAACGCCTCGGAGTACTCGGTTACCTAAGTCATGGTAAGGCCAGTTCCTGGTGGTTGTCGGGAGTTCTTCTGCGTTTTCAGCAAGGTCATTTTTATCGAATGCCTGCAAAGAGACGAGTTCCGGTTCATCGTTAGAGCAGAATCCACCTTCAAAGGTGAACCACTCTACTGTACTGATTATGTCTTTATGTCTTTTTTTAAGATATAGCATTGCGTCCCACATATCTCGTAAAGTGCTATGCGATTCCATGACGGTTTTTGCATAAATGGAAGCATAGCCAACCCCCTTTCCTGTGCCGTGGTGTTCGCCACCTGAAAAGGTGCCCGGCGTATCATTGTTGCCTGGATGCCCGCCGGATGACTTAGTATGGCTACGCCTTGCATCGACGATAACTCTTGGAGACCCAAGTACAATAAAATCTAGCTCTTCTATTTCGATTGATGCGGAACCGTGATCAGGTTCCTCATCGTCCGTCAAATCAAAAATTTCGGGTAATTTTGTGAGTGGGCGAACAGGCGCGCCACGCCATGCATTTCCTGACTCATCGTCAAGGACAGTGCCGTCAGTTTTATTGGTGTTTTCACGGTCACGGTAAATCGGATCCCCACTTGGGTCACTGCAGCCCAGTATTTGCAAGCCTAAGAATGTCTGGCCATCATTGATCCAAAGACCATTCACCATGATTTGGGCAGGCCCATGAAACCAAGGTGCTACCTTGATAAATGCATATTTCTCACCGTCTTTGAAATCTGACTCGAGTTGAGCGTAAATACTTTTTGCATATTTTTGTGCATAGGGATCATAGAGAGCATGCGCAAGAAACACGACGTCGCCGTTGCGCATTCGTTTTCTGAGTTTGACAGGCCATTGATCAGGCGGTGCCGGCTGATCAAGAGGTGCGAAAAAGCGGTTCTTGACTTCATCCCAGGGGTAGGTAGCGAGAATGCGGCTTAACTCGGCTGATCGGCCATAGCACCGAACCAAAAACTCCAAACATGGGATTAACAGGTTTTTACCATCTTTCAGGGGAAAATGGACTAGCCAATTCTTATCGTTGGAGAACCGCAGAGGATAGTCATTTTGGCTTATTATATGTCCGGTATCAGTATTCTTCTGATCATCCTGTGATGGTGAAACGATGCGCCGCTTATCTTTACTAAAATCAATAGTAAATATTTCCTTTTGCAAAATGGCTTCTGATTGGCAGCGTCCATCATTCCAGATGGATCCGATGCGCAACAGGCCAAGATGGTTTAGGGCGATAGGAAAACGTGAAAATTTACCTGGGGTGTTGCGTTCATCTAACTCGCGGAAGAACACCTCAACCAATGGTATCGATTGTGCCTTGTGGTTTTTGGAGATCCCCCCATACCACCAAACCATGAGATCGCGATTGCCCGTTGTGATCAATGAGAGTTCGCGAGCGCGGCCATGTACTTTGCGGCGGGTGATGGGATCCACCATGGAGTCGCCCTTTTGTGGAGCAGGTTAGAACAGATTCGCGTTTGTAGCACCAATTGGTAGAATGTAGCAGCAATTGATGGAAGTCACACTAATGAATCGGCAGTTGTGGTAAAGTAACTTCATGCTTTTTACGGATGAATACCATGCAAAACTCACTCTCTGTTGACGAACGCCTTGAGGCCCAGTTTTCCTCCTGGGATATTGCCCCTGCAGCCGAGATTCCCGAGCTGCTCTTTGCCCTCCGCACCCATGGCACGACCATCACGCTGTTTAAGGACCAAGTGCAGCAGGCCGTTACGGCTCAGGTAACCCAGCTTGAGGCAAAATCCATACAGCTTACTTTGCAAAAGAATTACCAGCTTGGAAGTAATCCATTCCAATTTGGCGGGAAAGTACTGTGTGTGGGTTATGGCAAAGACTACTCCATAAGCTTCGTGGCTAATGCCTCGGCTGCGGATGTTGATACTATTGAGGTCA
>JAKAVW010000336.1 GCA_021827445.1 Pseudomonadota bacterium | reverse complement strand
TCGGCCTGGCGGGTCACGTTAGAGTCGGGATGGAATCACCAAAAACTTGCTCGACCTCAATCCGCCATCTCCTCACCCCCCATTCTCTTTCATCCTCTGGGGTGGCGCGAGTCGCAATGTCCGTTAGGGCGGGTCTATCCAAAGCCTCGAAGGTGCTTTTACGGCTGCCTGGCAGCCGTTTGAACGGACGCTGATTCAGATCCTCCAACAGGCGGCGGATCTCCATGTTGAGATCCATCAGCGAGAAGAACTGGAAGTGGCGTAGACGCGCCAGAATCCAGCGCTCCACCACCTGCACGCCGACCTCGACCTTCGCCTTCTTGTAAGTCAACAACTGCCTGTCATTCCGACAGTCATTCGCCCATAGACCACACCTTTGAGATCACTCATCCCTTCCATCCGCAGCGGGGACAGCGATTTGTTTTGACCACGCGGCGGCAGAACTGGGGTGAGGACAGAGTCATGTATTACAACGCCCAGGGCCGTCTTTGCTCGATTCTGGCGTCGTGGACCAACGTTCCGGAAATGGATTTCTTCGCTCAGGCATCGGCAGGTCGGTCATGGTTCAGAACCGATGACCTGCTGCAACTGTCTGCGCTGATTCGCAGTTTACGGGAGACTTATGGCGACAAGTAAATTATGCCGCACATGTCAGCATAATTATGCCGCAAGCGCAATCCTGTGCCCATCCTGGCAAAGTGTTAATCGCTATTATATGGCGTTAAACACGGAATTCTGTGGATTTATTGGGCTTGACATGAATTGTCATGCGGCATATTTTATATTACACGTATGCTGCGGAGATTACCGATATGCCTCAGCCCGATCCAAAGTGCGAACGTTTGCGACGCTTGGGCGTTCTCAACCCCGATGCGCAACGCGTGCAAGCGCCTTTATTCCAGTCTGGCGATTTCTTCGATCCCCAGGACATGGTCCAGGTCAAATACGAAATGCTGCGCCACGCGCAAAATGGTGCCGCTTCCAAGTCCGCAGCCGCCACCCTGTTTGGTCTGTCGCGTCCCGCGTTCTATCAGGCAGAGTCCGATTTCAGGCGCGATGGCCTCTCTGGCTTGCTCCCCAAACAGCGCGGTCCCAAAGGTGCTCACAAGCTCACGGCCGAGGTGATGGCCTTTATCGAGGCGCGGCTAAACGCCGACGGTGGGATTCATGCCCGCACCTTGGCACAAGAAATTACCACGGCTTTAGGGCTTACCGTACACCCCCGCAGCATCGAACGCGCTGTGGCGCGCAAAAAAAAACGGTAACAGCCAGCGCGCCACGGCCACTGCCATCCTCTGCTACGGCCACTTACGAGGCGCTACGCCAGGATGTCCTGCAGGGATCTCCGTGTCATGAAGGCCGTGCGGCCTTACGCTACCATGGGATGCTGCCAGGTCTACAAATCTTGCTGCAAGCCACTGCGCCAATGCCAACGACACGGCAGACATCCCCTCGCCCAGTAAGCGACCCAGAGCTGGTCCGCCTGCTCGCCAATCTCGTTTTACAAACCTACTCGGAGGCTACCCATGTCTACTGACCGGCTTCAGAAAATCACCACCGACCATCTCCGGCGCGACGCCTTTCTGTACGTCCGACAGTCTTCCTTGCGACAGGTCATGGAAAACACCGAGAGCACCAAGCGTCAGTATGCGCTACGTGATCGCGCCATTGCTCTGGGCTGGCCGATTGAGCGTGTCCACGTCATTGATAGTGATCTGGGTTTGTCCGGTGCTCATGCACAGGATCGCGATGGCTTCCAGCATCTGGTCTCTGAAGTAGCGAATGGGCATGCCGGTATCGTCATCGGTCTGGAGGTGTCCCGTCTTGCCCGCAACAATGCCGATTGGCACCGTCTAATCGAACTTTCCGCTCTGAGCCAAACCCTGATCCTTGATGAAGACGGGATCTACGATCCCGCCCATTTTAACGATCGCTTGTTACTGGGCCTGAAGGGCGCGATGAGTGAGGCCGAATTGCACGTGCTCAAAGCCCGCCTGCAGGGTGGCATTCGCAATAAGGCCCGCCGCGGCGAACTCGAAATTCCCTTACCTATCGGCCTGACCTATCACCCTGGCGGCTCGGTCGTGTTGGATCCCGATGCCGCCATTCGTGCAGCCATTCAACTGGTTTTCGATACTTTTCGGCACACCCACTCAGCGACTGCGACGGTAAAACGCTTTCGTCGCGAGGGCTGGTTATTTCCACGTCGAATCCGACGCGGTATCGGCAAAGGAGAGGTGATGTGGGGCGCGATGGAACACTGTCGCGTTATCCAGGTGCTACACAATCCCCGCTATGCCGGTGCCTTTGTCTATGGACGCACACGAGGGGCCTATCGTCCAGGGAGCAGGCATACGGCCGTCACCGTTCCGCGGGAGGACTGGCAAGTCCTGATCCGCGATGCCCATGCCGGTTATATCGATTGGGAGGACTTCGAGCGCAATCAGATGATCTTGAAGCAGAATGCCGCAGGGTTTGGTCAATCCCAAAGAGGCAGTGTCCCACGGGAAGGGGTTGGCCTTCTGCAAGGTCGGGTCGTATGCGGTATTTGCGGGGCTCGCATGCGGGTACGGTACCAAGAGGTGGCGGGGAGGTTGGAGCCTTACTATATCTGCACCGAGAACGCGGTGCGGCGTGCCGGCAAACCCTGTCAGTCCATTCGTGGCCGCGCGGTCGATGACGTGATCAGCACCCTGTTATTGGATCGCGTAGCACCAACTGCCATCGAGGTGACACTGGCCGTCGAGGAAGAAATCGCCGGTCGTATTGCACAAGCGCAGGCCCAGCGGACACTCCAAATGGAACGTGCGCGTTACGATGCCGAGCTTGCGAGGCGTCGCTATCTGCTTGTTGATCCCAGCAACCGTCTTGTTGCGGATACCTTGGAGGCGGACTGGAATGAACGCCTGCGCCACCTGGATCTGCTGCAACAGGAACAAGATCGTCGACAGCAGGCAGACCAGAAATTGCTCAGTACACAGGAGTGCGCACAAATTCGCCAATTGGCAGAAGATTTCCCGCGAATATGGAACGATAACCGAGTGGCGCCGTTGGACCGCAAGCGCATGGTGGCTTTACTGATCGATGATGTCACCTTGATTAAGGCCGAACGCGTGACCCTCCAAGTGCGTTTTCGCGGTGGCCAAACCGCCACTCTGGAAGTCGACAAACCCAAACCCATCGCGCAGATCCGCAAGACGCTTCCTGAAGTCGTTGCCAAAATCGATGCGCTGCTGGAAACTTGTAGCGACCGGGAAGTTGCCGCAGAACTCAATGCGTTAGGCTATATGAACTGGCGTGGCGACACTTTCACCGCCAAGAAGGTGACCAGCTTGCGCAATGCTTACCACCTCGTCAGCCGCCATGATCGGCTGCGCGCCCGAGGTATGCTGACGGCTCATGAGGTGGCGGCCCAACTGAAAGTGTGCGCGACGACAGTACATGATTGGGGCCGTGTGGGCGTACTGCAGGTGCATCGGTACGGTAATGACCGGCGCTGTTTGTATGCGCCTCCTGGTGATGTCGTTGTAGTAAAAGGACAAGGCGGACGGTACTGTGCTGTGCCGCCGAGGCTTATTCCTGTGCAATCTACTGAACAAGGTGCAATCTGATGCAGACTCCTTGTCTTTGGGTTTATAGGGGTGTTACGTCTTTCGTTATTTGAGTAGGAGGACGGCGTTTTATCCCACGGTCATTCGGAGGGATTTGGAGAAC
>JAKAVW010000335.1 GCA_021827445.1 Pseudomonadota bacterium | reverse complement strand
TCGGTCCTGCCGAGTGTCCTGAAGTGCACCTTGCGTGCGTGGATGATTTGCGCGATGCCAGTGGCATTGGCGCCACCCGCAAAACTCATCAGCAGCGCGACGCTTATCCATAAGAGCGGATCGCGGAGGCGGCAGGTTCGAAAGCCGTTAAAACCCATGGTGCTCTATCCTTGATGTGGAGTAGACGAGCGGGCTGCATAGCCACCCGGTGAATGATCTTCGAAATAAACCATTCATAAATTAAATTAATTGACCTGAGCTTGTAAATAAGGGTCGCCGTTGGTGCCGGCGCATGCTGAGGGTACCATACGTCGTGGGATCAAGACCAATGGAGCTCACCCACCGATCAACGATCCTGGCATATTGACGGGTGGACAAATTTGGGGATGCCCTTAGCCGGCTGGGAAAAAGATACTGCTCGGGCTTCAAATCAGCCTTGGCGATCCAGGTCGCCAGGGATTCCCGGGTTTGATCAGTAATTTCGAATTGAACCGGTCTTTGGGTCTTGCGCTGCAGGATGATGGCGCGGCGAGCGATCTGGCCACCATGGGCCACGTCCTTCACCCGTAAAGCGACCAGATCACATCCACGAAGCTTGCTATCAATGGCCAGATTGAATAGGGCCAACCCCCTCGTATGGCTGCCGGTCGATCCGTTAGAGGTTCAACGTCAGGTATCCGCCGGAACCAGCAAGGCGACGGGAAAGTAAGCCAACGTCTGCGAGGCTTGTCTTCGGCGGCATCGGGACGCACCATCTCTCCTGTAAACACGTTTTTCCATGTCCAGGTCATGTCGGGGATCTCCACCGCTGTATCGGTCCATACCGGCTCGCCCAGCGGCAGGTGCGTTTCATCGCCGAGCAGGGTGGCGAACCAGCGGGTGGCGATGGTGATTACGGTGCGCCCGTTCGCCTGGCGTGCACAGGCCACGACGTGGTCGGCCCGGGCGCCATTGGCGGCAAGGGGCAGGTAAGCGCCGCCAGCAAATACCTCCGGAAATCGGCGCCTGGCATCCAGGGCACGCCAAGTGACGAAGAGTTTGGCACAGCCGTCTTCCAGATGGTCCCGGGCGAGGGCCGTTTTGTCCTGCCCACGGGCGGCACCCGCCAGCCAATGCAGTAGGTCGCGGCGGCGGCGGTAATCCACCGGGCGGCGGTTGTCCGGGTCCACGAGGCTGAAATCCCACAGTTCGCTCCCCTGGTAGATGTCGGGTATGCCCGGCGCGTAGGCCTACTGGGTGGCTACTTCGGTGATAAACTGCCGGGATTGGATAAAAGAAAACCATAGATCTTTGCCCTGATGAAAGAACAGTGTGAATACTGAGAATTACTTTAAGGAAAACAAACTATGAGCGAAGGATTACACACCCACGCACCGCACGAAGAAGCTGTCCATGAGGCGGCAGAATCCCATAATCCCAAAAAGCATTCTCTGTACCAGTGGGTAGCCATCTTTACAGCCCTCCTGGCGACGATCGGTGCCATCGTCAGCTACCAGGGGACCCATCTCATGAACGAAGTCCTGCTGGCCAAGAACGAAGCCGTGCTGGAGAAAGCCAAAGCGACGGACCAATGGAACTACTACCAGGCTATCAGCACCAAAGAGCACTTGATGGATCTGGCAGTAGCCATGACACCAACGAGCAAAAACGCGCCTTTCCAAAAGAAGATTGCCAAGTACAAACAACAGAAAAAGGAAGTTCAGCTTCAAGCGGAACATCTGGATCAACTTTCCAATTCCGCCAATCAGCACTCGGCGCAGTTGGATAAGCCACATAACGACATGGCCATCGCCATGATCTTTTTACAGATCGCTATTTCCCTGGCTTCTGTTACTGCCCTGACCGGAAGAACATGGCTTTTCGGTATGGCTATCCTGAGTGCCATAGGCGGTATCGGATTGTGGGGCATGGCTTTGAGTTTGGCGTGATGCATCTGCAGCCAGAGTGGTACACTTGGTATGGATGGAATGCCCGTATTTTCTTGTGGGTGAACCATATGAGCCAAGCACCCGCATTGGCGGAAACGGCTGCGTTACTGTCCAGCGTAGCCCAGCCACGCAATTTCCCGTTGTGGATAGCCTTGCTGGTCATCGTACATCGCTTCAAGCCTGGATGGATTTCTTTTGCGGTTCTCTGGAATTTCGTCATAGGTGAACTGGCAATATGGGCCGCCATAGCCACCATCAAACCCGACATGGATTATCCTCGCCCATTGACTGCACTGGGGAAAAAGGCGGTGGATGTGATCGGAAAACCGGAATATTGGCACAGCTTTCCGTCCGGACACTCGGCACTGGCTTTTTTACTGTTCGGCAGTTTGTTTTTTGGGACATCGCCTAAAGCCATATGGGTGTCCGCTCTGATATACGCATTGCTGGTTGCCTGGTCACGGATAGCAGTCGGGGCGCATTTTCCGACCGATGTCATCGGTGGAGCTTTTATCGGGTTGGTCGGCGCCGGGCTGGCCATGCTGATGTATCGTAGGACTACTTGCGGCAGGACAACCGGATGAGTAAGGTATTTTGGACTGCGCAAAAAACGGAAGGGCTGACCCATGCCCAGTGCTGGGCGCACACCCGCCGTGAATTCTTCGAGAGCCAGGACGCCGATCCGCAGCGGGCGGCCATGGCGCTGGAGATGATCGGCAACCTCTATGCGGTGGAAGCCGAGATTCGCGAGCAGGGACTGAAAGGCGCCAAAAAGCAGGATGTCCGGCTGACCAAAGCCAAGCCCTTGGTAGAGGCGTTCTTCACCTGGATGGCCGATACTGGATTGTTGCCCAGCAATCCACTGAGTAAAGCCCTGGCCTATGCCCACAAACGCCGGGCGGGGCTGGAGGTCTTCCTGAGCGATGCCGATGTACCCATCGACACAAATCATCTGGAAAGAGGCTTACGGGTGATCCCCATGGGCCGGCGGGCCTGGCTGTTCTGCTGGACGGAACTGGGTGCCAAGCAGGTCGGCATCGTGCAGAGCTGTCCCGATTAGGGCGCTTGAGAACATGCCGCTGACGCATCGCCCCGTTGACGAGAAAGACATTCAAATCATTTGTGGGTTTCCACAAAGTGAAGACGAACTATTTTTCTTGTTCCCAAAGGCGGAATTCCCGTTGTCCTCTTCGCAATTACGGGACGCCATAGCGCAGCGTTCGGACTCAACGGTAGTCAAGCTTGGTGGTGAAGTCATTGCTTTTACCAATTTCTATCGCTGGGAGTCTGGTGGCCGTTGCTCCATTGGTAATGTCATCGTTTCCCCGGCGGCCCGTGGGCGCGGGGGGGCCGCTATCTCATCGAACAGATGATTGCTTTTGCTTTTTCAAAGCATCAGGCGGCCGAGATAATAGTGTCGTGTTTCAATCAAAATATTGCCGCTCTGTTTTATCAGAAGTTGGGATTTCAACCTTACGCCATTGAGGAGCGACAGGGCAGGAAAGGAAATCGGATTGCGCTTATTCACCTGCGGCTGTCGAGAAATGCGACCTGACTTGGTGGATTCTCTGAACCGATGAGGAAAATAATTGTATGATGATTTTACTAAAAGTCACCCAAGCGCGCAGCGTACTGACCACCAATTTCTGAATGACTGCAAACGCTGCTTATGTATATATATACATAAAGACTGTTATGTATACCTCGTGATTATGTATAGCATGCATGTCGAGCTGGCTGTAAGCCCTGTCAATGCTGGTCATTTGGTACGAACGGTGTCGCTATGCTA
>JAKAVW010000016.1 GCA_021827445.1 Pseudomonadota bacterium | reverse complement strand
CACCCGGTAGCAATGATGAAATCAGTGAGGCCGAGTTTGAGGCCACCCTCGACTCCCTCTATGGCAACCAGGCGCCCGGTCTCGCCGATGCCCCGGAGCGATTCTGCCTCACCGGAGACGAGATCAACCCGGAAGAGTTTGAGCGAGTGCTAGATCAACTCTATGGCGGTCAAGCGCCTGGCTATGACGCCCTGGAGCGCACCACGCAGACGCAACCTGCCAGCGTTGCATCGGAGCTTGACGCGTCCGCATTTCATACTGATCTTCCGGTCCAGAACCTTGATGCGCAGCAGTCGCTGCCCACGATGCTAGCGTCCATAGCGAACCCTGCTGCCAGCGCGCACGCGCAGAGCATGCCAGAGGCCGCCGACACCACGCTCCGCGTCGATGCGCTGCGCCTCGATGCCGTCATGAATCAGGTCGGCGAGCTGGTCCTCCTACGCAATCGCTTGGCTTCGGCGGTCAGTAGTCTGGGCGAAGAAAATGAGGACATGACGCGCATCGCCCGTGAAGTAGACCTCACCGTCAACGATATCCAGAGCACGGTCATGCGTCTGCGGATGCAGCCCTGTAAGCGACTCTTCCAGCAACTGCCCCGCGTGGTACGTGACGCCTCCCGGCAGCTCGGTAAAGAGGTCAAACTCGACATCGTCGGCGAGGAAGTCGAAATCGACAAAACCGTCGTCGATGCCCTCTCCGGCCCCATGACACATCTGATCCGCAACAGCCTCGATCACGGCATTGAGCCCCCCGAGGTGCGCCAAGCAGGAGGTAAACCGCGTGGCGCAACGATCCGGGTGGCCGCTGTGCATCTTGGCGACAAAGTGCGCATCGAAGTGTCTGACGACGGCCGTGGCATAGACCGCCAGTTTGTCACTCAGAAGGCCGTCGACAAAGGGGTGATCACGACGGATCAGGCGGCCCGGATCTCGGAACAGGAAGCGCTGGAACTGATCTTCCGGCCCGGTTTCTCCACCAAAGACCAAGCTACCGATCTCTCCGGTCGCGGAGTCGGCATGGATGTGGTCAAAGAAACCGTGCGCAAACTGCGCGGGCATCTGGATATTCAGACGCGTCTCGGTCTCGGCACCACGATTGCTATGGAATTTCCGCTGACCATGGCGGTATTGCCCGTACTTTACCTGCGTCTGCGTCGGGAAATCTACGCCCTGCCCATCTCCAGCATCGAAAGCCTGCTGGATATTCAGGAAAGCCGTATTCATCGTATGGGTGGTCGCAGCGTTTACCGCGTGGATGGCACTCAGGTCACCCCCATGGTAGACCTTGGTGCCCTGCTCAATGATCGCCCTTTGCGTCTGGGTTCCGAACCCATCGAAGGGGTTCTTACCGAACGTGGTCTTTTCATGGTTTCGGAGGTGCTCGGCAATGAAGATTCGGTGGTCAAGCCCATTGATTTTCTCGCCGAGCAGACCTGGTATCAGGGAGCGACCATCTCCGGCAAGGGTAATGTCGTCCTCATCCTTGATCCGGGCGCACTGATCGGTCACGCCTTGGAGTACTCCGGTACGGATAGGACGCCCCTTGATCAGCGCGGTGCCGCCTGATGAACATCCAGCGCATCATGCAGGTCGTCGACGCTTCCTTTGCCGCCCGCCAGAGCATCGAAAAATCCCTGCGCGAGATTGATCGCCGGGCTCTGAATGCCATGGTGCTGGTCAAACGCCACGGCAACACATTGGCCGGATATGGTGTAGTCGCCCAAGCTTTCCGCGAACGCGCTGCCAGCCTCAAAGAATCCGCATCGCACCTGCAGGAGACCATTGCGCCCCTGATTCAGGCGCACATGCGTATTCTCCAGCATCAGCGCTTCGCGGCATCGTTTAGCATCGCGATCCAAGACATGGCGCACCATGGACAGGACTGCGCCAATCTCAAGAATACCCAGGTGCAGTCGCAAAAAAGCATCACCCAGGAGGAAACCGATGCACGGAAAATATTGCTTCGCCTCCTCGCCACGGTGGATGCCCTGCAAGAAGGCATTGAGGAACAGGAATACGTGGTGACCAATGGCCGTATCGAAGCGGCTTTAGCCGAAGGCACGGGTGCCCCGCTGATGCGCGTCTCACGCGACATGGGAGAAGCGGTGCGCACCGTATCCAACGCCATCCGCACTTATCGCCACCAACTGGAGAGCTTAGAACATGAAAGCAGCACCAATATTTGAAGCAGGCAGCCATCGCTGGTGGATTCTCTATGACCAGGATGAGCATCGCGTCGTCGACTCCAATGTCTACGTGATGGAGTCGAATGGACAAAGCCTTATTCTCGATCCTGGTGGATTTGAAACTTTTCCGCAGGTTTTCGCTGCCCTTGTCGAGGTGATCCCGCCAAGCAGTCTGAAGGCGGCTTTTGTTTCCCATCAGGATCCAGATGTTGCCTCCAGCCTGCCGCTCTGGTACGCCTGCAATGAGCAGATTCAGTGGCATATCTCCAAGCTTTGGGAGGGCTTCATTCGCCATTACGGGGCGTTGGAGGCTCCCCTGCAGGGCATTCCGGATGAAGGTGGGGATATACTGATTGGCGGCCATCGCCTGGAGTTCATTCCTGCTCATTACCTGCATTCTCCGGGAAACTTCCACGTTTATGATCCGGAGGCCAAGGTGCTGTTTTCCGGCGATGTCGGCGCTGCGCTCTTACCACCAGGACATGGTGCCTGGGTGGATCGTCGCGATAAAAGCGGCCGCGCTTTCGAAGAGCACATTACCAAAGCCAAATACTTTCATGAGCGCTGGATGCCATCAAATGCGGCCAAAAAAGACTGGATCAACCGCGTGAGTAATCTGGAAATTGATTACCTTTGTCCACAACATGGCGCCATTTATAGTGGCGATAATGTGAAACGTTTTTTGAATTGGTTTGATAGCCTGGATGTCGGTACGGCCATCAATGAATAAGCCTGAAAAGATGGAGCCAACCTACTATGGAAAATACCATATTTTATATGAATCCTGCCGACAGACTGATCATGGAGCGTTACCAGCGGCAACTGAACCCGCTTCTGCGTGGAACCGATGTGCGGAAGGCGCTCGGACGTTCTATCCACCAATTCCATAAAGGTCCGGAACGAATTCGTAAGATATTTAGCGCTGCGTGATGTGATTTTCCAGAATTTAGACGCACTGTCTGCCGCCACCCAGAAAAGTCACCAAGGACCAAACCTATGAGCCAGTTATTACGTGAAGTGGATGAAAGAGCCCAACTCGCCGGCACTAACAAATTTGAACTCCTGGTCTTCCGCCTCGGTAAAGATCAGCAGCTCAACAGCCGTGAGCTTTTCGGCATCAACGTCTTCAAGGTCCGCGAAGCACTGGTGATGCCAAAGATCACTCCCATGCCTGGTGCTCCAGAGCATGTGATGGGTGTCGCCAACATTCGTGGGCAGATCATCCCGGTGATTGATCTGCCCACTGTGGTCGGTTGCCACGCCGATGGGCTTAACATCCTGCTGGTTACGGAGTATGAGCGATCCATTCAGGGCTTTGCCGTAGAGGAAGTTGAAGAAATCGTCCGTTTGGAATGGAGCCGGGTACTCTCCGCTGAAGGCGCTGCCGTCGGCGGACTGATCACGAGTCTAGCGCGTCTCGACGAAGATGAAGAAACCGCCCGCTTGGCGCTCGTCCTCGATGTCGAGCACATTCTGCGACAAGTACTCCCCTCTCGCTTCAAGGCTGGCGGTGAACTGGTCCAGCAGCATGTAGTCAACATTCCCCAAGGTGCTGTCATTCTTTATGCGGATGATTCCGGCGTCGCCCGCAATCAGATCGAAAAAACGCTGCGCGGCCTTGGCCTTCCTTTCATCGGTACCAAGACTGGTAAAGAGGCTTGGGATCGCCTGCAACAGTTAGCGCATGATGCCAAGGCAGCCGGTATTCCTTTGCGCGATAAAGTAGCCATGGTACTCACCGACCTCGAAATGCCGGAGATGGACGGTTTCACCCTCACCCGACGTATCAAAGAACATGAGACCCTGCGTGAAATCCCGGTGGTCATCCACTCCTCGTTGTCCGGCACGGCCAACGAATCCCACGCCCACAGCGTCGGGGCCGATGGCTACGTCGCCAAATTCCTGCCAGACGATCTGGCCCGCGCCGTCGCCAAGGCCATTCAGCCCAATTAAGAGGACAGCCCCATGTCTACCGATCCCAGCTCTTTGATTTCCTTGCTTTCCGCCTGTCTGGATGGTGATGCGGATGCCGCGCATCTGATCGCCGAGGATGAAGAACTGCAAGCTACCGTCGCTCCCATCTGCAATTGGCAGAAAAACCGCCTGCAGCAGGATTGTCTTGCCCTCGACCACCAGGTCACAGCGCTGGAACACGCTGCTGAGGGCCATCTGCTTGGCATCGACTTCCGTAGAAATCTTGAAGTGACGCAAGCAGATAGCCTTTCTCTCCAAGCCCAGGCGCACGCCGTCGTTGTAGCAGTCCGCAGCGCCGCCGAGAGCATCGCCGAAAACCAGGATCTCGCTGAAAATACACTGCGCGAGGTGCAGATGGGCAATGAACGGCTATCCGAATTGATTGGCGAAATAGACCTCGTCGAGCAGACGGTTACCGCCATGGGTAAAACCGTGCAGGCTTTTTTACAGCAAACTCGCAACATCACCAGTCTCGCCGGCAAAGTACAGGAAATTGCCAAACAAACTAATTTGTTGGCCTTGAATGCTGCCATTGAGGCAGCACGCGCAGGGGAGCACGGCCGCGGCTTCGCGGTCGTCGCCGATGAAGTCAAAAAGCTCGCGCAAAGCTCTGCGGCCGCGGCTGCAGACATCCGCAACTCAGCGATCACCATCAACGAGGGCGCCGGCCAGGTCGAATCAGGAGTGGCAGCCAGCATCACCCACCTCCGCCGCGGTGGCGACTCACTGGAAACCGTTGCCGAAGTGCTCGGCATGGCCAATCAATCCGCTCAAAAAACACTGAGCAACCTTAAGAACATCGTTAACGATGGTGCTCAGGAGATCGCTGCCGCTGATGCCATGGATAGTCACATGAATGCCCTACAACGGTCCATGGATCATTTCGCAGCCCAATTCGGTGAAATTCAGAATGGTCTGGATACAGTTCGGGAGCAACTCGCTCAGGCCAGCGAAGCAGCCGTGCAGGGAGAGGCGGCACTGGCTACCCGGCTGACCATCGCCAAAGCGGATCACGTCCAGTGGGTCGCCCACATTTTAGAGAGGATCAGTACCAACAATACCACTACCTCTCCGATGGCTCTCTCTGACCATCATCAGTGTCGCCTCGGAAAATGGATGGACGGCATGGCACAGAATGAATTGGCGCAGTTGCCGGAATTCGTTGCCGTACAGCAAGTGCATCCCCAGGTCCATAAGCTTGGCCTCGCCATTATTGCCGCCCTACAAAAAGGAGACGAAGATGCCGTTCGCAAGGGTGCCGGACAACTCAAGAGCCTTAGTACGATGATACAGCAGCAACTCGACAAGCTGCGCGGCCGCATCATGAGTCGTTGATTCGGACAACCAGAGGAAGATTCACTCCATGGCGCGCGAAGCAAAAAAAATTGACCAAATAAAAACCTGGGCAATCACTTGGGTTTTGGCCATCCTTGCAACCCGCGGCGATTTTCTCGCCAGCCCTGAAATATCAGGTAGTGGCAGTCCTTTCTGGATCCCTATCGGTTTGGAGACTCTGCGTTTTATGGTGCTCTGGTTCGCTGCCCACGTCATCGTTCATATCATTTTCGGCGCATGGGATACGTTTGCTGAAGGTCGTGAACTTTAGTCGCCGGCGTCTGCTTAAAAAATCTCTGTGCGTAAAATGGTGTCATCCCGATCTGGCCCGGTGGAGATGATCGCCAAAGGTCGTCCGGCGCGCTCCGCGATAGCCTCCAGGTAGCGACGGGCCGCATCGGGAAGCGCGTCCCAGCGACGTACGCCTGCCGTGGACTCCGTCCACCCCGGGAAGCTTTCGTAGACTGGTTCACAGGCGGCAAGCGCCTCGGCGCCACCCGGTAACTCATCCTGTACTACCCCGTTGACCCGATAACCGATCGCCATCCGAATTTCAGCAAGGCCATCCAGTACATCCAGTTTGGTAATGCACAGACCGGTCACCCCATTCACCCGGCAGGCGGCCCGCAGGGCCACCACATCAAACCAGCCGCAACGTCGCGCCCGGCCCGTAGTTGCGCCCACTTCCGCACCACGCTCAGCGAGGAATATCCCCGTCTCATCAAAGAGCTCCGTAGGAAATGGTCCAGCCCCAACACGCGTGGTGTAGGCCTTGGTAATGCCCAGCACGTAGCCGAGATCCGCCGGCCCTACCCCACTGCCGGCAGAAGCGCCTCCTGCCACCGTATTAGAGGAAGTCACAAAGGGGTACGTACCATGATCCACATCCAGCAAGGTACCCTGGGCACCCTCGAAGAGAATCCGTGCGCCCTCCGCCTGCAAACGCGCCAGCCGCACCGAAACATCTACCACCATCGGTGCGAGGCGCTCTGCCAGCCCCAAATACTGCTCCAGGATGGCGTGGAAGTCTTCCGCTTCCTGCTTGAAGTAGTGTTGGAGCACGAAGTTATGGTAATCCAGGGCCTCGCCGAGCTTGGCGGCAAAACGCTCGCGATGAAACAAGTCGGCGACACGCAAAGCGCGTCGCGCTACCTTATCCTCATAAGCGGGTCCGATGCCCCGACCGGTGGTGCCGATTTTTGCCGCACCCATCGCCTGCTCCCGCGCCAGGTCGAGACTCTTGTGGTAGGGCAGAATCAGCGGGCAGGCGTCGGAAATGAACAGGCGCTCATGGGCATCGGGCACCACCGGTTGCAACTCATCCAGTTCGGAAAACAGGGCCAGCGGATCCAGCACCACACCATTACCGATAAAACAGGACACGCCAGCACGAAGAATCCCCGATGGAATCAAGTGCAGAACGGTTTTTCTCGCACCAATCACCAAGGTATGGCCAGCATTGTGTCCGCCCTGAAAGCGAACCACTGCCTGGCACTGCTCTGTCAGCCAGTCAACAATTTTACCCTTACCCTCATCGCCCCACTGAGTACCGATGATCACCACATTTTGATTCATAGCCACGAACGACTCCGCAAATGGGTCATTGGAAAATTAAAATTCACGAATCAAGCTGCCGCATTTTCCAGCTCGCCTGTTCTTTGATCAGGACAGCATCAAAGCCCTGTGCCCGCAATATCTGTTGGTCCGGTACGTCCTGACACAGCAAGTCCTGTAAAACCGCATAACCAGCCCGGCGATGTTTCTGCATCGACTGCCACAAAAGATCATCAGTACCAGCCGGAGCCCAAACCTGCCGCACTCTCTCCGCCTCCGGGAATTCACGCAGCAGTGGCTTGAGATCCAAACTGAAGCCCGTCGCCGCCCGTCGTCGGCCAAAAGCGGCACCAATATCATCATAGCGACCACCACTGGCCAGGGCCTCACCACGCTGTGGACCAAACAGCGAAAACAGCAAACCGGTATGATAGCGATGCCCGTGGATCTCCGAGAGGTCACATTGAATCGCGAGATCAGGATAACGCGCGCGCAATGCCCCCCAGACGAAATGCAGATCATCCAGGGCGGTGCAAACAGCCGGGTGATGCCCGAGATGCTGGCGGGCCTGCTCCAAGATGTCGAATTCACCCTGCAAGCGCGACAGAACATCAAAATCTGCGCTGAGTTCCGTGCCGCAATGGTGTTCCCGCAGCCATGCCCGCACATCCGGCCAAGCCTTGCGTTCGACCTGTTGCAACAGGTCCGCACGTAGCGCGCCTTCCAGACCTGCCGCGTCCGCCAGTGCCTGGGAAATACCCACGTGACCGATATCCAGCAACAGATTCGATACCGCACAGTGGATAAGGCTCTCTACCATCAGCGAAAGGACCTCCAGATCTCCCTCCGGCCCGTCCACCCCGAAGAGTTCGGCGCCCATCTGAAAAGGGGCACGGCTCCCACCGAGCAAATCGGGCCGGGCGCGCAGCACTGTGCCAGCATAAGCCAGACGGCGGACCTCCTTCGCAGAGGATGTCTGGGCGTCTATACGGGCCATCTGTGGCGTCATATCTGAACGCAGACCCACCAGCCGACCGCTGTCCTGATCCAACAGCTTCCAGGTCTGTAAGTCGAGGTCTGCGGCACTTCCGGTCAGTAAGCTCTCCAGATGCTCCACCAAGGGTGGAATGACCTGGCGATAGCCCCACTGTGCGTAGAGATCAAGCAATGCCCGGCGACACTGTTCCAGTGCCTCCGTACGTGCAGGGAGGACATCTTCAAAACCACTCGGCAGTAACCAGGCTGGGTGAGTTTCAGGACGCATCATTTGCCTGCCGACTCCAGCGAATGGCGGAAATATTTAAAAAATGGAGAATCCGGGTTAAGCACGAGAATATCCTTGTCCCCCAGACTGTGACGATAAGCTTCCAGACTGCGATAAAAAGAGAAGAACGCCGGATCTTTGCCATATGCCGCACCGTAGATGGATGCCGCCTCAGCATCCCCCTGCCCTTTCAGTTCTTCTTGTTGCCGATAGGCATCCGCCATGATCTGGGTCTTTTCCTTGTCCGCGCTGGCGCGGATTTCGGCGGCATCGGCGGCACCCCGTGAGCGATATGCATTGGCCTCCTGCATACGCTCAGCCTCCATCCGTTTGTAGACGGCCTGCAACACTTCCGGGGGCAAACCCACCTGCATAATGCGCACATCGACCAGATGCACGCCAAGAGATTGCAGGCGCTGGTTGGCCTCCGCCAGCACCGGATCAATCATCTCCTGACGGTTACCTTGTATCACCGACTCCAAAGTCATTTTACCGATCTTACTCCGCAAAGAAGAGCGCACAATGTCACCGATCCGGCTCTGTGCGCTCGCATCGTTATGCAGGCGGGTGTAAAAAACCAGTGGATTGACCACTTGCCATTCGGTAAAAAAGCTGATGAGCACCGGCTTTTTTGCGACAGTCAAAAATGATTCCGGCTGCGTACTATAGCTTGATAAACGGTTATCGATGAACGCCACACTTTGTATCAGGGGCCATTTCATATAGAGTCCCGGAGTTTTCGCCACCCGTACCGCTTTACCAAACTGCAATACCACCGCGGTCTGGGTCATGCGCACCGAATAGAAGCTCGCAGAAGCCAACAATAATAAGGCGAGTACCACAATAATCGAACTCCAGGCCCAGTTCTTCATGATCTGGCCCCCGCTACTGGAATCCGTAAAGCCGCCGGGCTGGTCGTTAATGCTACCGGCGGAATTACAGACACGGCTGACGCCGTGACTGCTGCGGAGCTTGTCTGACTATGGACCGCCACGGGAGTTTTGGCGGGCATATGGAGATAGATCACGGGCTGCCCCTTACTCTCAATAATCACTTTCTGGGTATGACTCAGAATATCCTGCATGGTGTGTAAGTACATACGCTCACTCACCACCTTTGGATTTTTCTGATAGGCTTGAAGAATGTCCGTAAAACGTGCGCTATCCCCCTTAGCACGATCCACCACCTGCTGCTTATAGCCCTCGGCATTCGTCACCATGGCGGCAGCTTCCCCCTTGGCTTTGGGAATCACCGAGCTCGCATAGGCTTGCGCCTCGCTACGCGCCCGCTCCATATCCTCACGTGCAGTCGTCACCTCCGTAAACGCTGGCTGGACCGCCTTGGGGGATTCCACCTGCAGCAGTTGAACAGCGTCAACGGTGACACCCGCATGGTAACGATTCAGAAGGTTTTGGGTGATCTGCTGTGCCTGCTGCTCAATCGCGCCTCTACCGGATGTAAGCAGATCGTCAATTTTGCTACGCCCCACCAACTCGCGCATGGCGGACTCCGCACAATACGAAATCAACTGACCCGGATTCGTGGTGGCAAACAGATAATGACTGGCATTGGTAATTCGATACTGCACGGAAAAACGGACATCAACCACGTTTCCGTCTGCGGTCAGCATCATGCCGGGATTCAGTGAATCAGCGGCGCCACTATAGCCCAAAACCAGACGCCGGCTCTGCGCTACTTTGGGCAGATATACACGCTCAAAAGGGAAAGGAAGCCGATAGTGTAAACCGGGCTGGCTGATGCCAACCTCTTTGCCGAAACGCAGCACCACACCCTCTTCATCCGGTCCCACAACATAAATGCCAGAAGCAACCCAGAACAGGATCAGTACCGTAATCACCAGAAAAGGTAGCAGGCGCAACCACTTACGATCAATCTTCGGCCCGCTGCCACGGCCACCTCCGGAGCCAAAAATACCACCCAGTTTTTTCAGCTCCTGGGTGATTTTCTGGATATCAAAAACCGGCTTTTGCGCATTGGGACGCCGTCCCCAAGGGTTATTATCGTTTTTGTCTCCGTTTCCGCCCGGATCACTCCACGGCATACCGCTCTCCTTCCTCAGCCATCGGCCGGTATTGTAGGGGGCGTATCTATCGCCTGACAACCGCTATTGCGCATTTGCGCACGCATGCGCCGCCAAGTGAGATCATCAATGTCAAAAATCAGATGTGCCATGCCCCGCTCATCAAAATTTTCCTCAACAATGCTAGCCATGCGGTGCAATCGGGCACGCAAGGCGCCCTCTTCAGGCGTCAGTGTCAATTCTGCACGCAGCATGGATCGCCCTACACGCTGCGTCATAGCCTGCAGCAACTCGGGCATACCCGCACCAGAGCAAGCGCTAACACGCACCGCCATCAGGCTACCAGAGCCTTCATATACATTTCCTGGTGCGTCTCCTGTCAAATCTACCTTGTTGAGTACCAACAGGCGGGGGATCTCATCTGCGCCAATTTCTTTCAAAACGGCGTCTACCGCGGCAATCTGGGCATCACGGTCGGGAGCGCTTCCATCTATTACATGGAGAAGCAACTGCGCTTGGTTCACCTCTTCCAAAGTCGCACGGAAAGCGGCAATCAAATCCGTTGGCAAGTCACGCAGAAACCCGACAGTATCGGCCAAGAGAATGGCGCCGTGCCCCGCGACTTGCAAACGCCGTATGGCCGGATCAAGGGTCGCAAACAGGTGATCAGCAGCGTAACTGGAACTTTCTGTGAGGGTATTGAAGAGAGAAGATTTACCGGCATTCGTATAACCGACCAAAGCAACCGTTGGTAGTGGTGCCCGCTGCCGCGCCCGCCGCTGTGTTGCCCGATGTGCAGCCACTTTGACCAGACGTCCGCGCAGAGAACGAATACGTTCACCAATGAGGCGCCGATCTGTTTCCAGCTGGGTTTCACCTGGACCCCTTAGTCCGATGCCGCCGCGCTGGCGTTCCAGATGGGTCCAGCCGCGGATGAGGCGTGTCCGCAAGCGTGTCAACTGCGCCAGTTCCACTTGCAATTTGCCTTCATGGGTAAGTGCTCGTCGCGCGAAGATATCAAGGATAAGACCCACCCGGTCGACGACCCGGCATTGGAGCGCGCGCTCCAGATTGCGCTCCTGCACGGGGCTCAGAACTCGATCAAAAAGTACAAGATCTACAGACAAGTCGGAAACCTGCTCCGCGAGTTCGGCTACCTTGCCACGCCCCAGAAAAGTCGCCGGATCGGGACGATCGCGCTGTACGGAAAGGAGTTCTAATACGTACGCACCACTATCCGTAGCCAGATGAAAAAACTCCGCCCCACCGTCGGGATCGGCCTCACCATGCAATACCACATGGACGAGCAAAACCCTCTCCTGGGGCGAGGCTACAGCAACTGCGGTATTTGCCAGAATCAGGCCCCTTCTTCCGCGCCGCCCCCGCCTTCGCCTTCCGGCAAGGGCAAACGTACATCACGACCGGGAACCACCGTAGAAATAGCGTGTTTGTAAATCATCTGACTCACATTGTTGCGAAGCAATACAACGAACTGGTCAAAAGACTCCACAAAGCCTTGCAGCTTGATACCATTCACCAGATAGATGGCGACAGGAACATGCTCCTTACGCAACAGATTGAGAAAAGGATCCTGAAGGATCTGTCCTTTTTGTTGTCCGGCCATTTTTATCTCCTTGACTATGCTTCATGGCGCTTCTAGGGTAGTGAAAAAGCCTGCGAGACTCCTTGCACTGCATGCCGGTTAGACTAACTCAAAAACAAAGCGAACGCCATGCTTGTGCAGCTGCGGATAGCACCTCTGTCTGGGGTGGAACGGCAATCAGCTTTTATTATGAATTGACCTGTCGCACGCTTCCCATTACGTTAGATGCAAAGCCAGTCGGCAAAAGTGGTCTCGGCCATTCCGCTCCATCAGCCTGAAGCAGAAGACCGCGACAGCGACTTTTCCCAGACAGCCCCAGGTACCCCAGTATCAGCGGACGACCCGGTGGTCATCGCCCCTGAATGTGGAATCAATGCAATAAGGAGACGGAACCGTGGAAAAGACGACCATCAATGACAAAGCGCTCCGCGCTCGTGTCAAATTGCTTGGCAATTTGCTGGGCGAGGTCCTGCGCGAACAAGCCGGCACCCGGGTATTCAATGCCGTAGAGCAGCTTCGCCAGGGATATATCCGTTTGCACAAAAAAGAAGACCTCCGCCTGCGTGGTCGTCTCGCGCGCTTCATCGACGCACTGCCCCAGGATGATCTCGTGCTGGTGATACGCGCATTCAACACCTACTTCAGCTTGGTCAACATTGCGGAAGAAGAGTTCCAACATCTGCATCGTCGCCGCTTGTTGCAAAAGGGAGATGGGCTGTGGATCGGTTCTTTCGAAGAAACCTTCCGCGAACTGCAAAACCAGGGCATCAACTCCGGTCAAATACAATTTCTCCTGGATCAGACGCGTTACCTACCAGTATTCACGGCACACCCCACCGAATCCAAGCGACGGACGGTGCTTCATGGTTTACGCCGCATCTTTGTGGCCAGCAAAATGCTCGACGATCCATCTCTTAATGATGAAGAAGAACAGGATGTTATCGACAATCTGAAGGCGCAAATCCAGATTCTCTGGGAAACCGAGGAAGTGCGGACCAACCGACCACAGGTACAGGATGAGGTCGAAAATGGCCTTTTCTACTTCCGCGACAGCCTCTTTGAGGCCGTGCCACGCACCTACCAGGCGGCGCGACGTGCAGCGCGACGGGTCTTTGGCAATGATGATATCGACATCCCGGCTTTCATCCGCTTCGGCTCCTGGATCGGTGGTGACCGCGATGGCAATCCCAATGTGACGGCGGCCATTACCGGTTGGGCCTTGCGTACCCAAAGCATCGAAGTGTTGCGAGAATACCAGCAACGCTTAAGCGATCTCTACCAACTGCTTGGGCATTCCAGCCGCTTCTGCGCCATTTCTCCCATCCTGCTGGCCTCGCTGGAACGAGATGCCGATGACTTCCCGGAACTCGCCGAATGGGTGGATCAACGTTTCCCTAGCGAACCTTATCGGCGCAAGCTGCGCTACATGATGACGCGCCTTGATCTTCGACTTCGGCAACTGGAAAACGGTCAGATCCTCAACGAATCCTCTGGTCCGGCTTATGCGGCCGCAGAGGATTTCCTCGACGATCTTTTGCTGGTGCGTGACTCCTTGCGGGGCCACAACGATGACTACATCGCCGATCACAAGGTGCAGGACATTATCTGGCTGGTTCAGACCTTTGGTTTCCATCTGGCCAACCTGGATATTCGTCAGGAATCCAGCGTACATTCCCGCACCATCGCTGAACTTTTTGCGGCAGTGCCCGGCTTCGCCAACTATCTGGAACTACCGGAAGAGACCCGCCTGCTGACGCTCTCCGAAGCCCTGCGCCGACCCGGCCCGCTGGTAGAAAAGCAACCCGAGCTGTCACCGATGGCCGCCGAGACCTGCGCCATGTTCCGCTGCATCGCCCAGTTGCGTCGTGAAGTGAGTTCATCCGGTTTCGGCAACTACGTGATCTCTATGACACATGAGGCCAGCCACATCATGGAAGTGCTGGTCCTCGCCAAAGAGTTCGGCCTGGCCGGTTGGTCACGGCAGGGGCTGTACAGTGAGATCGCCGTCACGCCCCTCTTTGAGACCATCCACGATCTCGAACGCATGGACACGGTGATGTCTACCTTGCTAGACAACCCGGTCTATACCGAAATCCTCCGCAGTCAGGACGATACCCAGGAGGTCATGCTGGGCTATTCGGACTCCTGCAAGGATGGCGGCATCCTCTCTTCCAGTTGGTCCCTGTACCAGGCGCAAATGCGACTGGCCGCCCTGGCAGACAAGCGACGAATTCAGATGCGCGTCTTCCATGGTCGCGGCGGCAGCGTGGGGCGCGGCGGCGGCCCCACCTACGAAGCCATTCTGGCCCAGCCGCCAGATACGGTACGCGGACAAATCAAAACCACTGAACAGGGAGAGGTGCTCTCCTTTAAATATGCCAACCTGGAGACGGCGCTTTATGAACTGACCGTGGGCACGGCCGGTCTCATCAAGGCGAGTATGGGGCTGGTCCGGTCCGTATCTGGTGATAACCCGGACCACTTGCGGATTATGGCGGAGCTAACTCGCACCGGAGAGGCAGTTTACCGCGACCTGACCGAAAACACCCCGGGCTTCATGGATTATTTCTACGAGGCCACACCGCTTAACGAAATTGCCCACATGAACATCGGGTCGCGTCCCTCTCATCGCCAGCGGGGGGACCGTTCCATGTCCTCGATCCGCGCTATCCCATGGATTTTCGCCTGGGCCCAATCGCGACATATTCTGCCAGCCTGGTATGGACTGGGTTCGGCACTCGCCCAGTGGCGGGGGGATAAGCCGGAGCGTTTGCAGGCTTTGCGGGACATGTACCAACAGTGGCCGTTCTTTCGGGCGCTCATGAGTAATATCGCCATGGCCATGGCCAAAACAGATATGGCTATCGCCGGCGAATATGCCGGTTTACCCAAAGATCAGAAGGTTGCCGCCGGGATATATCAGAAAATTCGCGCCGAGTTTGAACGCAGCCTGGCCGAAATGCTCGCCATGGCCGGATTAGAGCAACTGCTCGCCGACAATCCGGCTCTGGCATTTTCCCTGCAACGGCGCAACGTGTACATGGAGCCACTCAACCATATTCAACTGGCCTTGCTGCGCCGTTACCGCAACGATGACGCACCACCCGAGTTCCGCGAGATATGGCTGGACCCTCTGTTGCGCACCATCAATGCCATTTCTGCCGGACAGCGCAACACCGGGTAAGGGGAAGGCGCGTGTCTCTACCAGAATTAATCCTCGCGTCCACCAGCCCTTACCGCCAGGAATTGTTGCAACACCTGCAAATTCCGTTCCGCGTGGAAGCTTCAGCGGTCGATGAAACCCCTTTACCGGAGGAGGCGCCAGAGGTCCTCGTCTGTCGGCTGGCAGAGGCCAAGGCGCAGGCCGTGGCGCGCCGCAATCCCCAGGCTGTGGTCATCGGCGCCGACCAGATGGCGGTCTGCGGTACCCGCATTCTCGGCAAACCGGGGAATAGTGAACAGGCCGTGGAACAACTAGGCTGGATGCAGGGCCAGGCTGTCGAATTTCTCAATGGCGTGGCCGTTGTCGCCGCATCCGGCACAGAAATATTCCTGGTGCCCTATCGGATCGTCCTACGCGCGCTAACGAGAATGGAGATTGAGCGCTATGTGGCGCGAGACCAGCCACTGGATTGCGCCGGAAGTTTCCGCTCCGAGGGGCTGGGCATCAGCCTGGTGGAGCGCATGGCAGGAGAGGACCCCCACGCACTGATGGGCTTGCCGCTGATTACTCTGTGCCGGGTATTGCGCAACCTCGGCTACCCGTTACCATAACTTCCTGCAAGGATATTAAAACGGGGCATCGCAGTGATGCCCCTCCGATTGCGCAAAGCAACTGGCTTAGCCCCAGCTGTCTCCGCCGTCATCCAGTCCGAAGTCGTCATTGGACGCCAACTGGTCTTTGCCCCAGGAGTCGTCCGTCAAACCCAGATCATTGTTGCTGCTATCGCTGGCGGCATTACCCGATTCATTGCCGTGTCCGAACAAACTTCCGGCCAGTGCCTGCCCTGCTGCCAGTCCGGCGCCCACCCCAACACCAGTGGCAATACCGGAGGCCAGACTGGACCCCAGCCCACCCCCCTGCTGCGGCATGCCGCCTATAGGCCCACCGGGATTCATGGGACCATTCTGACCGTAACCATTCATACCCCCGAAAGGCTGCCCACGGTACATCATGCTCGACTGCTGGCGGCGCCGACGCAAGAACATGGATATCAGCGCGATGAACGCGATGAGCCCCAGGAAGAATGCCAGTACGGTACCCCAGTGACTTGCTTTGCTGACCTTGTCGATCGGCTTATTCATGTGGTTCTGCAATGACTTCTTAAAAGCGGTCAGCACCGGCGCTTTCACAAAGGGCATGCCGGGTGCAAGTTGCTCGGATTTCTGCAAGGCCGCTGCCGCCCCGGCCCAGTTACCCTGACGCGCCAAAATACGCGCTTCCAGATACTGCGCTTCTGCAGATTGCGGATGCGCAACCAATACTTCCTGCATCATGCTCTGCGCCTGGTCCAAACGACCCGCCTGCACAGCCTGCGTGACTTGCGCTACACTCGGCTCAGCCCACGCTGCCGGTGCGACCAGCAGCAGGGTAATGGCCATGGTTCCAAAAATTTTTATTTGCATACGCTCCTCCAACTAAAATGTTGTAATTTGAATATGCGGCGAAACCCTGTCTAAATCAAGAGTCTCACACACGCAGGTTCAGTTGGCATTTTTGACCGCGTTGCCCAGCGACTGGTTCCCTGCATTTACTACGAGAAAAATGCCGGATAAGTTTGACAGCAGGTGGAATTATCGCCATTATACTGACCGGTCGGTATAGGCTCGTGAGAGGTGTTGTTGTGCAAAAACCATTGCCAAGACCCATTGCCGCGGCGCTGGTGACCGTGCTGGCAGGGAGTCTGGCGGCCTGTAGCTTCGAGCCGCCGCTGCGTGTTCCCCAGGCGCCACTGGATAAAACACCCTATACCGCTGCTGCGCGCATCAAACAAACGGTAGGGCCAGGTGGTCCTGCTGGCCAGGCTCAGGAGATGGAATATGGCAAAGAACTCCACGAAGAATGGTGGAAACTCTTTCACGCCAAAGCGCTGGACGAACTGATCGCCGCAGGGCTGAAAAACAGCCCGACCATCGCCCAGGCACAGGCGCAACTGCGCGAAGCGCAAGCCACCGCACAAGTGAATAACAGCATTTTTTACCCGCAGATAACCGGCAATCTCCAGGCGAATCGCAGCAAGGCCAGCGCCGCTGCCTTTGGCAGGAGTGGCGGCTTTTACTACTCCCTGATCACCGGCAGCGTCGGCGTTACCTACTACCCGGATATTTTCGGCGTTAACCGCTTAGTCTATCGCAATAGTGAAGCCTTGGTGAAGTATCAACAATGGGAACTGGAAGCGGCACGACTGACTCTGACTGGCAACATTGTCACCACCGCCATCAATGAGGCGGCGACGGAAGGTCAGATTCGCGCCACCATGGCCATCATTGCTCAGGAAAAGAAGCTTCTGCAACTGACGGAGAACCAGTACCGGGCGGGGGCTATCGACTATATCAACGTGGTGAATCAGCGCAGTCAGCTAGCCACCGAAATGGCGACTCTGCCACCACTGGAGCAGCAACTCGCCGTCTATCGTCATGAACTCGCCATTCTGGTGGGAGACTTTCCTGCAAATGCCAAACGCCAAACCTTTACCCTCGAAGAGTTGCAACTGCCGGAGAAACTGCCGGTAAGCCTTCCCTCGCAGTTGTTGAAGCAGCGTCCGGATATCCGCGCTGCACTCGCGCAGATGCGGGCGGCGAATGCGATGATCGGTGAGGCTCGTGCGCAGTTTTATCCTACCGTCCAACTCAGCGCCGCGTTCGGCGCCACAGCGACTCACCCGGGGCTGTTTTTCAACCCGGTGAGCAGCATCTGGAGCCTGGTGGGCGCCCTGTCGCAACCGATCTTTGAGGGCGGCAAATTGGAGGCGCAGAAAGCCGAGGCGCACGCCGCTTATGACGTAGTATATGCCGCCTACAGAAGCACAGTGCTCAGCGCCTTTAATCAGGTAGCGAATGCTTTGCGCGCGGTGGAGCATGATGCACAGACTCTCGCAGCTCAGCGAGAGGCGCTCCAGGCAGCCGCGCAGGCATTGCAACTGGCCCAGGCGAGTTACCGGGCGGGAGCCTCTGATTATCTCACCCTGCTGACCTCCGAAGTACAGTATGACAACGCACGGATTGCTGAAATCAGGGCTGAGTCGCAGCGCTATCAGGATACTGCGGCTCTGCTCGTCGCTCTGGGTGGTGGCTGGTGGAACAAAACGGGACCCCAGGTACCCACCACCAGTGCCCCACAAAATTCCCATTCAGATGCCGGCACATTGCCGGTAACGCAGGCTAACCCATGAGCCATTATGCATTCAGTACAGCCATCCGCCGTGGAGACTGGTCATGAAAAAAGTGTTTATTATTGTAATTGTCGTCCTGCTCATTGTTTTTGGCGGTATTTTTGGCTTTAAGGCTTTCGTCAACAAGAAGATTTCCGAGGCCATGGCGCATATGCCAAAGCCCGTCGTAACCGTCAGTGCTACAGCGGCCCGGACAGAACTTTGGCATCCACAGCTGCAGGCCGTAGCTTCTCTGGCAGCGGTACAAGGGGTGGAGGTCACCCCGCAGATAGCCGGTAATGTGACCACCATTCATTTTCATTCTGGTCAGTATGTCCGGGCAGGCACCGTACTGGTACAGATTGACGACAGCAACCAGCTTGCCCAGATGGCGAGCGATGAAGCACAACTTCGTCTGGCACAGATCAATCTACGCCGGACCCGCGTTCTGATCGCCACCAAAGCCGCCAGCCAATCGCAACTGGACTCCGCGGTAGCCGTGTATCAAAGCAACGTGGCTGCGCTGAGAGATATTCATGCGACGTTGAACAAGTTGGCCATCCGCGCGCCCTTCAGTGGCTATCTGGGGATCCGCCAGGTAAATATCGGGCAATATCTCACACCCGGCACCAAGATTGTCGATCTGCAATCCTGGGATCCGCTGTATGCGAATTTCACCTTGCCGCAAAGTGAGCTACACGACATCCATGTGGGTACGCCGGTGCAAGTCGAGACTAATGCACGTCCCGATCAGATTTTCGACGGAAAAGTGACCGCATTGGGAGCTTCGGTGAACAGTACGACACGGCAAATTGAGGTGCAGGCCACCATTGCCAATCCGCAAAGTGTATTGCGTCCCGGACTTTTTGGCGAGCTCACCGTAATCCGCAATATCGAAGAAAAGGTGTTGACGGTGCCCGTCTCCGCTCTTTCTTATAACACCTTCGGCAACTATGTCTACGTGATTAAAAAGGCGACGCAGCATGGCAAGACCGTGGAGGTCGCCCATCAGCAAGTCATCAAGACCGGCAAGGAGCGTAATGGACAGGTGAGCATTGTCTCGGGCCTTAAGGCCGGTGATATGGTCATCACTGCGGGGCAGGTAAAACTGGTGGATGGCAGTCTCGTCAAGATCAGCACCGAGAAAGATGCGTGAGGCGCAGAACATGACTTTTACCGATATTTTTGTTCGCCGCCCGGTACTGTCTACCGCCCTGAGCCTCGTCATTTTTCTGCTGGGTTTGCACGCCTATTCGATGATGCCGGTCCGTGAGTATCCGGCCCTCGTTAACACGGTCATCAGCGTAAAGACCGCGTACCCCGGCGCCAGCCCAAATACCGTACAAGGCTTCATCACCGCGCGCCTGGAAAAAGTGATCGCCAGCGCACCGGATATAGACTACATGACCGCCAACAGTTCGGACGGTTCGTCAACCATCACCGTGTACATGAAGTTGAATTACAGCCCCGATGCAGCGCTCGCCAACATCCAATCGAAAGTGCAGCAGGTAACGGATCAGTTACCGGCGGGCAGTCAACTACCGGTCATCAGCGTATCGAATGGGCACCTGACAGATCTGCTGTATGTCGCCTTCTACAGCCAAGAACTCAGTCAGCAGCAAATTACCGACTATTTGCTGCGGGTGGCGCAACCGCGACTGGCCTCGGTACCGGGAGTAGGCGAAGCGCAGATACTGCCACCGGGCGCCGGCAACGGGAATACCTACGCGATGCGGGTGTGGTTGAATCCGCAGAAAATGGCGGCGCTGGGCATTACCGCCGCGCAGGTTTCACAAGCATTAGCCGCGAACGATTTCATTTCTGCCGTCGGACAAACCCGTGGGAAGACGGTCCAAAACACCATCGTCGCGACCACCAATCTCCATAATGTGGGTGAATTCCGCAATCTGGTTCTGCGCCAGTCTGACAACACCCTGATCCGCCTCAAAGACGTGGCCAAAGTCGAACTCGGTGCACAGGATTACACCTCTCAGGCCTTTTTTGATGGCAAGCCGGCGGCATTCATCGGTATTCAGGAGGCACCTTCGGCTAACTCTCTGAATGTGGCTTCCGGGGTAAAAGCATCGCTGGCACAGTTGTCAAAAAGCCTGCCGCCCGGAGTGCATATGGCCATTCCTTATGACGCCAGCACTTTCATCAAGGCCTCTATCGATGAAGTCGTCATGACCATTGGAATTACCCTTGCCGTGGTGGTACTGGTCATTTTCCTCTTCCTGGGTTCTTTCCGTGCGGTACTCATACCCGCGATCGCCATCCCCCTGTCGATTGTGGGCGCCGGCCTTATCACCTGGTTCATGGGCTTCACCATCAACCTGCTGACCCTATTGGCAGTGGTTTTGGCCATCGGACTGGTGGTGGACGACGCCATTATCATCGTAGAGAACGTACACCGGCATATTGATGAAGGGAAAACGCCTTTTGAAGCGGCTTTAATGACCGGACGGGAACTGGGAGGGCCGATCATCGTCATGTCCACCACGCTCGTCGCCGTATTCGCCCCCATCGGATTTATGGGGGGGCTGACGGGCAGTCTGTTTGGTGAATTCGCATTTACGCTGGTGGCTACGGTGTTGGTGTCCATGATTGTGGCGCTCACCTTATCACCGATGCTTTCCGGCAGAATATTGCGTCCGACCAGGGAACATGGCTTTGAACATTTTATCGAGCAGCGCTTCACGGGTCTGCGTAATTTCTACGACCGTATCTTGAGTAGCACATTGAATTATGTGCCGGTCACCATGCTCTTTGCCGCAGTCGTGTTCGGGAGTATCTATTTTCTGTTTAGCA
>JAKAVW010000334.1 GCA_021827445.1 Pseudomonadota bacterium | reverse complement strand
ATCTGCACCTGTTCAAAAAACGATGACGATCCAGCCTGGCTTTTTATCACTTGGGGGGGGAGGATGAACGGTGAATAGCCGGATCGCGTCCCCGCAGGGCGCTCCAAAACTCGATCGCTCCAGCCCTTGCCGCATGCCCAATATCGACTGCACTTTTCGCAATCCCGACACCAACATCCTTTCCAACCTGACCGATTTTATGCGCGGTAGAACCAACTGCGCGCCCGGCATCCTGGGCTTCGCGCTTCAAAGGCACGCCATCGGCGTGCCCCACTACCGGGAACGCAAGACTGATCATCACCGTCAATAACGCTATGAGCGCCTTATTCGTTCTAGTGGTGTTTTTGAACTTATGACATTTTTGCATCACACACCCCAGGCATCCCCTCAAGATCGCAATTCGTGAACCTATGGATAACCGGAGTTACCATAATCAAATTGCGACGACTTCGTAGTCTTCAAAATTAGTCACAGTGGTAAGCCACCACCCGCTCCACTTCATTCTTGGCGCCCAGGATAACGGGGACACGCTCATGCAAGCCCTGGGGGTCGATATCCAGGATCCGCGTCGTGCCGGTGCTGGCCGCACCACCTGCCTGTTCTATCAGATAGGACATGGGATTGGCCTCGTAGAGCAGACGTAGCTTGCCAGGCTTTTTCGGATCACGCTGATCAAAGGGATACAGGAAAATGCCGCCACGACACAGAATGCGATGCACGTCCGCAACCATGGAGCCAACCCAGCGCATATTGAAATTGCGCTGACGGGGTCCATCCGTACCCTGATTGAGTTCGTCGATATAGCGCTGCACCGGTTTCTGCCAGTGACGATGGTTGCTCATGTTGATCGCATATTCGCTGGTGTCCTCGGGAATACGCATCTGGCTGTGGGTCAGCATATACTCACCGATGGAAGGATCAAGGGTGAAGCCATTAACTCCGTAGCCGGTGCTATATACCAGCATATTGCTGGAGCCGTACAACGCGTAGCCGGCGCAGACCTGCTCCACGCCGGGCTGGAGGAAATCGGCGAGTTTCGCATCACGCCCGGCCACGGGTGCCTTGAGGATGCTGAAAATGGTTCCGACACTGATGCCGACATCGATATTGCTGGAACCATCCAATGGATCAAAAAGCAGCAGATACTTGCCGCGCGGAATATTGTTGGGGATGGCATAGGGGTCATCCATCTCCTCGGAGGCCATGCCGGCGAGATGGCCGGTCCAGTCCATGGACTTGAGGATGGCTTCGTTGGAGATGATATCCAGCTTTTTCTGGACTTCACCCTGCACGTTATCCGTCCCTGCACTACCCAACGCGCCCACCAAAGCACCGCGATACACCTGCGCGCCAATAAATTTGCAGGAAATGGTGAGATCATTGAGCAAACCGGCGAAGTCGCCAGAGGCGCCGGGATAGAGGCGCGTTTCTTCAATAATAAATTGGCTGAGGGTGGTGCCGATATGCATGGTACGGTCCTTTACTGGAAGAGGATTGATCATCTAGAGAGCGCTGAGGCCCAGTCTGAATTCTACTGTGGATTCTACCGCGCGCGCTGTTCCCTGGTCCAACCATTGCAGTAACTGAATATGAAAACGGTGAATCCCCCCACTGATTTTCGGATAATAATCGGCTTGATCTGCCAATTCCAGGCGAATCAGAGAGGGCGGACAGCGAGCATCCAATGGTGCGCCGTAACGCCCCTCCGGTGCTTCCACCATCAACCATGTGCAGGAGTCGCGCAGTAAGGCGAGAATCAGATCAGTGCTATTCTGTAGAATTTCCAAACTGTTCTGCCAACTATTCAGAAGTCTGTGGATACGCGCGGGGGCTTGCTGGTTCCAGAACGCCAGCACGGGCAGATCACAGTCCGCAAGGCCCCCGGCTACGCCCAACCGGCCCCGCGCGAGATGGATGATTTCCTGATGGCGCAACAATTGGCCGAAAGGTTCACGGTGCTCGCGCAGCACTTTGAGCTGTTGGTCTATGCGAAATTGCCAGGCGCGCAAAGGGGCCTCATCAACCTCAGAGCTTTGCGCCCAGACGGCGAGGCTCTGTCCAAGCCGTTCCAGTTCCAGAATGACATCAAGGCGCAACTCCGGGCGGCTGCAAAAATCAAGCAGCTCATTGAAAGGACGCAGGGCATCGCGCAGATTGGTCGTGTTCGCAATTTCTTGCTGCATCTGTGCGAAGATGCTCTCCAAGCGCAGCAAAAGACGTGCGCGTTCATGGAGTGGGTGTTCATAAACGGCCATGCCGTACCTCATTCAAGAGCCACCGTTGCTACACGAAACCACTGCGCCGCAAAACCAAGGAACGGCGGCAGCGCGCACCATTTCTAGGCAACGCCCCACAGGTTGCCACAGGTGCTTTCCCTAAGCAAATCGTTAGGTTCCCCGCAAATGACGAAGATAGAGAGCAACCTGGGCTTGCAACTCAGCCAACGACCCTTCATTGGGAATAATCCAGTCGGCGGCGGCATTACGCGCAACACGATCGCATTGCGCCGCCAGCACCGCAGAGATTTGGCCCGCTGTCCAGCCAGGACGAGCACGCAGGCGCTCCATTTGCTGGGATCGTGGACAATCGACGACCAGGATTTGATCCAGCAATGGGCGATAGCCATTTTCGACCAGCAGCGGCACCACCCAGACCAGCAGAGATTGTGGATGCCGTCGACTTAGTGCATCGCTGGCAGTTATAAAGGATGCACGGATAAGTGGATGAAGAAGGGCTTCCAGCCAGGCTTTCGCCGCCGGATCACTAAAAATCCGTGCACGTAATGCGGCGCGATCGAGGCCGCCATCTTCGCCTAGAAAAGTCGGGCCAAAATGGGCGACAATGGCTTGCAGGGCCGAGCTGCCCGGTACCACCAGTTCGCGGGCGATGGCATCGGCATCCAGCACCTGGGCGCCCGCCGCCTTGAGCATCTCGGCGACCGTGCTTTTGCCGCAGGCCACCCCTCCTGTCAGGCCAATCCGCAGTGCCATTCAGGAACCCAGCAGGTGTAGATAGCCGGAGATGATGGCTTGTGGCCACAGCAGCATGAGCCAGCCCCCCAGCGCCAGGTAAGGACCAAAGGGCATGGCATAGTCCCGGCCCTTACCGCGCAGCAGAAAGCTCAGAGCGACCAGACCACCGCTCAGTGCCGCAATAAACAGGGTTAAGAAGACCGCCTGCCAGCCCAGCCACGCACCAATCATGCCGAGTAATTTGAGATCGCCGCCGCCCATTCCGTGCCGTCCGGTCGCCCGATAATACACCGTGGCCAGCAACCACAGACTGCCGTAGCCAATGAATACACCGAGTAAAGCATCCAGGGGCGTTACCAGCCCTATCCCCGGCCATAAAAGTGCTGATCCATTCAGCAGTAACCCAATCAGCAGCCCCGGCTTGGTAATACGATCAGGCAACAGTTGCGTCTCCAGATCAATCATGGTCAGCACCAGCAGTACCCAGGTGAATACCAGGGCCGGGATCAGTTGCCAGGTGAGGCCCAGTTGCCAGACGACCACCAGACTGAGCAAGCCGGTCAGGAGTTCCAGCGCCGGATAACGCCAGGCAATAGGGTTGCCACAACCATGGCAGCGGCCACGCAACAACATCCAGCTCAGGACCGGGATATTTTCCCAGGGCCGCAGCAGATGGCCGCAGTGCGGGCAGTGCGACGCGGGATGAATGATGGATTCGTGGCGAGGCACCCGATGTACCACCACATTCAGGAAACTGC
>JAKAVW010000333.1 GCA_021827445.1 Pseudomonadota bacterium | reverse complement strand
CGATCTACCCTGCTGAGTGCCAGAGCGCACCGCTACCTTGTCGATCTCATCAATGAAGACAATACCGCCGGACTGTACCCGTTCCAGCGCCAGGGCGCGGACCTCCTCTTCATTGACCAGCTTGGCGGCTTCATCGTCTGTCAACAGGCGCCGCGCCTCGGCTACCGTGACCCGCCGCGTGCTGGTTTTGCCCGACGCCATGTTGGAGAACATATCGCGGAGCTGGTTGGTCATTTCCTCCATGCCCGCCGGGGCCATGATCTCTACACCGCCCTTGGGGGCGCTCACCTCAACCTCGATCTCCTGCGCATCCAGCTTGCCTTCGCGCAACATCTTGCGGAACTTCTGGCGAGTGCCCTCATCGCTGCGCGGTACGCTGCTATCGCGCGGACCGGGGATGAGGATGTCGAGAATCCGCTCCTCGGCCAGTTCCCCAGCGCGCTGGCACAGCGCAGCCTGGCGTTCGCTGCGGATCATATCTACGGCGGTTTCGGTCAGATCACGGATGATGGATTCCACATCCTTGCCCACGTAGCCCACCTCGGTGAATTTGGTGGCTTCTACCTTGATGAATGGGGCATTGGCGAGTTGCGCCAGACGCCGGGCGATCTCCGTCTTACCCACTCCCGTCGGCCCGATCATAAGGATGTTTTTGGGGGTGATTTCCTGATGCAGCGGTGGCGGCACCTGCTCGCGCCGCCAGCGGTTGCGCAGAGCTATGGCCACGGCACGCTTGGCCTCAGACTGACCGATGATGTACTTGTCCAGCTCCTGGACGATCTCGCGGGGGGTCATTTCGGACATGCTCATAGTTCTTCAATCGTGTGGTTGTGGTTGGTGTAAATGCAGATGTCGCCGGCAATGCTTAGGGCACGTTCAGCGATGCCGCGGGCGGGCAGGTCGCTGTTTTCCAGCAGGGCACGCGCCGCTGACAGGGCGTAAGGCCCGCCGGAGCCAATGGCGATGATACCATGTTCGGGTTCCAGTACGTCGCCCTGCCCGGTGATGATCAGACTTTGTTTGTCATCGGCGACGGCGAGCATGGCCTCCAGACGGCGCAGTACCCGGTCGGTGCGCCACTCTTTGGCCAGTTCCACGGCGGCCTTGGCCAACTGGCCGGGGTGGGCCTTGAGTTTGGACTCAAAACGCTCCAGCAGGGTAAAAGCGTCCGCCGTAGCCCCAGCGAAACCGGTCAGCACCCCCGGATCTATACGGCGCACCTTACGGGCGTTGCCCTTCATCACCGTATTGCCGAGGGTCACCTGGCCATCTCCGGCCATGACCACATTAGCACCCCGTCGGACACAAAGAATCGTCGTCCCGTGCATTTGCTGCGAATCTGTCATGCTTTTCCCTCAAAGTGCTTCGTATCCCGGTCGCCACGTCGTGACCGCGGGTGCGCCTGATCGTAGACCCGCGCCAACTGCTGATAATCCATATGGGTATAGATGGCGGTCGTGCCAATACCCGCATGGCCTAAATATTCCTGCACCGCGCGCAGGTCGCCGGACGACTGCAGCAGATGGCTGGCAGCACTGTGGCGCAGGGTATGGGGATGCAGCGGTTGTCCCAGTCGGGTCTCCCCCAGCTTTTTGACCCGCATCTGGATGCTACGCACGCCGAGCCGCTGGCCGTGTTGATTGACGAAGAGCGCCATTTCCTCACCTGCCGGGCGCAACGCGAGGTAGGCGCGGAGTGCCGCCCAGGCGGGTTGACCCACCGGCACGATACGCTCCTTGCGCCCCTTGCCCAGCACCCGCACTGTGCCGCCGTGACGATCCAGATCGCCCAGATCGAGTCCTGCCAGTTCACTGACGCGCAGGGCGCTGGAGTACAGCAGCTCCAGGATCAGTTGATCACGCAGGCTGATAAAGTCTTTCTGATCCCCCGCTGCGCCGGGTGTGGACGTGGGCTGCATCAGCACGCGGGCCTGATCCACGGTCAGCCAGTCGGGCAGGCGCTGCTCCGCCTTGGGCATGGCGAGCCCCAGCACCGGATTACGCAGTTCGGGGGCATCATGTTGCAGGTGGCGATAGAGAGCACGTAACGCTGCAAAATGACGACGCAGACTGCGGATGGCGACGCCCCGACTGCGTTCCGCCATGAGGTAGGCGCGCAGGCTGCCGCGATCTACGTGCGCAATCTCCGTCTGACCGCGCTGCTGTAAGAACCGCGACCAGGCGCGCAGGTCACCGTCATAGGCGCTGATCGTGGCCGGACCGGCCCTGCCGTTCTGCCGGAGCGTTTCGATAAATTGGGCAATGGCGGTTTCGATCAGCATGGGCTTAGGCAGCGATCCAGTGCCGCTGTGACCAGGCGGGCAATCTGGTCGAGCAGGTCGGCCCCGGCGTCCTCGGCATAGCGGTCGGGGTGCTGACTGCCGAGCAAAATACCCCCTTGCAGATGCTGACCGGCAAGCGGGATCAGAGCAAAAGACGCCAGTTCCGCCCCCGCCGCGCCGAAGAGGGTACTGCGTAGGGTCGGGCTGATGGTCAGTCCGGTCGCGGCGCGCAACAGCGGAAAGCCGTTCAGAATCTCCTGAAAATCCGCCTGGTCCAGTGGCAGGAATTGCGGCAGATCGGCCATGGGCGCGCGGGCGATCAAGGCCATTTCCTCGACCTGGAAGCCCTCCCGCAAACGGGTGATAACAGTATTCAGGGTCGTAGTACAATCGGGCGTCTGCAACAGTTCGGTGGCCAGATCAGAGAGGTGCAGGCCGAGTGCGGCATTCTGTTGGGCGGCACCCAACAGCGCGGTGATGCGTTGGTGCAGACGGGCGTTTTCCTCGCGCAGCACCTGTGCCTGCCGCTCCAGTAGGGAGGCGGCCGATCCGCGTCCGACATGGGGCAGGGTCAGGGTGTGGAGCAGGTCTTCCTGGTCCCACAAAAATTGTGGATGCTGGCGGAGATAGGCCCGGACCTGATCCGCCCGGTCATCTGTTTCGGGGGTTGTGGTCACTTAGTCATCCTCCCAATGGGTTTCATGGTAGCGTTCAGCGGCGCTATGCACCTCCAGCGCCGCGATCAGGCGTGCCAGCATCTCGCCCTCCTGATCATTGAGTTTGTGCAGAAAATCAAGTTCGGCAGCATGACTGTTCAAGCCCCTGGCAATGGCCTTTAATGTCGTATCCTGCATGATGTTTCTCCCTTTGCCGCCGATGATTCAGCGATTCAGTCTGACAAGGACCAAACCCCGTCAAAAACCACTTGCGCCGGGCCAGTCATCAGGACCGGTTGCCCCAGGCCCGCCCATTCGATCTGTAAGGTGCCACCCGGCAGAGTCACCGCCACTGCATGATCCAGTTCGTCCCAGCGGATACCGGCGACTACTGCCGCGCAGGCGTTGCTGCCACAGGCCAGAGTCTCCCCGGCACCGCGCTCCCAGACCCGCAGTTGAATATGGCCCCGGTCACGGACTTCCATGAAACCCACATTGCAGCGCTGGGGAAAGTCCGGGTGTATTTCCATACGGGGACCCAGGGTGGCTACCGGTGCATCGGCCACGCTGGATACGCGCAACACCGCGTGGGGATTGCCCACGCCGACGGCGGCGATGCGCAGAGTGTCATCCCCTACGGACAGAAGGTATTCGGGCGCTTCTTCATTGCTGCGGAAGGGAACCTCAGCCGGGGCGAATTGCGGGATACCCATATTGACGGTGACTTCACCATTATCCTGGTGATGCAGGATCAGCCGTCCGGCCAGCGTCTCGACAGTGATCATATCCTTGTCCGTGAG
>JAKAVW010000332.1 GCA_021827445.1 Pseudomonadota bacterium | reverse complement strand
CGTAGACCATATCCCGAGCTGTTTCCACTGCTTGGCGCGGACAATCGGATACAGCAAGACGACGCAGGCTGTGATATCAAATAAAAGATCGAGCAGCGCCATGATAATCAGCGCGCCGGGTAGATCGGTAAACGGCATTATGCGTGCTATAAGCCAGGATAGGCCCAGTAACAATAATCCATATCCACGAAACGTCTGGTGGTCAGTCCAATTTCTGACCGCTGTTAACAAAAAACCAACAGCTACGACCATGGAATACCCAAATACCATTTCATGGGCATGCCACAAGATAATCGGAAAATTGCCATTATCAAGAAACTGCGTTCCTTGATAATAGAACCAAAACCAGGCCGATATAGCAAGAACAGAGAATACCGTCCCTAACAAGAAAAAGAGACGAAACCCAAGATGGAGAAGGGCAAAACGATAGTCTTTACTGGTTTCTATGGTTGCCACGAGTTCCTTCCTAGCCGAAAAAATCAATGTTTCTACCAAGTATATTGCAATATAAAAATAACCTTATGCTGTGGGATTGCAGAAAAGGTTCATGGTGCAAACCCCCTGAAAAACCCCACTTGTTCGGCTCTATTCATTTTGTGTACTTACCCTGCGGAGAACGCGTGCCGATCTCGGACACATAGATAACTGCACTATGCAGACAAAAACCGTTCGAACTGCAAACAGGAGTCCGGCAACCCTTGGCTCAGAGCTAATTCCGTTACGCCCTGGACCAGGCGCGTTGATCCGCAAACATACAGGTCCGGTAAAACCGATAGGCTGCTGCTCAGGTCATCGCGCAAGGCATTGATTACGCTGCCCCGATAATCCGCCCACTGATTGCCAGGACGTGAAAGGCACATCTTAACCTGCAGTTGGGGAAGTTTATCCTGAATCTGGCGGATTTCCTCCTGACAAAAGAGTTCGTCTTCATATCTCGCGCCGAAGTACAGACGTGCCGGAAGCATTTCGCCCCAATCTGCCATGCGTCGCAGCATCGACAGTAGCGGCACGAGACCTGTCCCGCCACCAACGAACCAACGTGGCCGCAGACCGTTTTCTCTCAGGGTAAATGTTCCAAGTGGTCCACGTATGTTCAGGCGGTCGCCCACCAAGGCGGATTCCAGATAGGTAGAGAAGGCACCACCTGGCCGCAGCGTAATGAAAAATTCCAGGTCGCCATTCCAGTTGGTGTTGTTGGCTAGAGAATAGGCGCGACGTGCATCGCTGCCAGGTACCTGGATTTCCATAAATTGCCCTGCTTCGAATTCCGCAGTTCCCCCTTGCTCATCGGGTTGCAGGCGTAACAACAGTCTTCGCGTACCCGTAGCCACCATAGTGACTTCAATCACTTCGGCCTCACGCTCCGGAATGCGCTCAAAGCGGATGTAGTCGTAGTCATAGGGCGCCTCCAGAATCAGATCCGCTTGTGGGTAGGTACGGCACATAAGAACATCGCCTCGTGCTTGCGCATTTTCTGGCAAGGCTTCCGTACTCACTTCTCCCAGGCGATAAGCACCTGCGGTGACCGTGGCCACGCAGGCTCCACAGGTCCCTTTCCGGCATTGGGAAGGCAGAAGGATATTTTCCCGCTCCGCAGCGGAGAGTAAATCTTCCGCCTCAGAACAGACGAAGGACACCCGTTGCCTATCACGGGTATGGATAGTGATATCGTAGTTGGTCATGATGTGCTCTCATCCTTAATGCTGCTTCGTCCGTTGCGGAACGAAGCAGCGATCCATTGTGCTATGCCGTATGCGTCAGGGCCGCCTGCAAATCCGCTTGCGCCTCGCCAATAAGATCGAGATCAAGATCGAAACGTGATTGGAGCTTCTGCACCAAGGTTGGTGTGAGATAGGCAGGCAGGGTTGGCCCTAGCTTGATCCCCTTGATACCCAAGGCCAGCAGGGAAAGGTGGATGGCGGTAGCCTTTTGTTCAAACCAGGAGAGCATGATCGACAACGGCAGGTCATTGACCCCACAATTGAACGCCTCGGCCAGGGCACCCGCTACCCGGATGGCGGAGTGGGCATCATTGCATTGGCCTATATCCAGCAGGCGGGGAATGCCTCCAATATCTCCGAATTCATGCTTATTGAATCGATACTTACCGCAACCCAAGGTCATTACTACCGAGTCGGCGGGGGCATTGTCCGCTACCTCCGTGAAGTAGTTGCGCGCCGGAGAAACACCATCGCACCCACCGACGAGGAAGAAGTGGCGAATGTCTCCGTGTTTCACCGCATCTACGATTTTGCCAGCCACACCCAAGAGGGTATGATGCCCAAAACCAATGGTGATGCGCTGATCTTCCGCATCGGCAGCAAATCCCGGCAATGCCTTGGCTGCCTGGATAACGGGGGTAAAATCCCCATTGTCAATATGGCGGACGCCGGGCCACCCCACTGGACCAAGGGTAAAAATTCGATTTTTATAACTTCTGCCCGGTTCAATGATGCAGTTGGAAGTCATGACAATGGGCCCAGGGAAATCTGCAAATTCGCGCTGCTGATCCTGCCATGCTCCCCCTAGATTCCCTGCCAGATGAGGGTATGCCTTGAGGGTGGGATAGGCGTTGGCTGGCAACATCTCTCCATGGGTGTAAACATTTATCCCCTGATCCTTGGTCTGCTCCAGGATTTGTTTAAGATCATGGAGATCATGACCGCTGACCAGGATTGCCTTGCCCTTGATCGGGGAGATGCGCACAGAGGTAATTTCCTGCGCCCCAAAGGTCTCGGTGTTGGCGGCGTCAAGTAATTCCATCACCTTCAGATTCAAGCGACCGACTTCCAAGGATTCTTCCAACATTTCATCGATGTCCGTTGGATTACTTGCCAAGTAATCCAGGATTTCCGCTGCCTGTGCGTCGACTTCGTCACTCTGATAACCCAGGACGCGGGCGTGTTGAGCATAAGCGGCTACGCCTTTCATGCCGTAGAGGATGAGGGCACGAGCACCGATCACATCTGATCCGAGATGATCTACGTCGGCGTTTATGGCGACGCCAGGGGCTTGACGCAGCAGTTGTTCCAGACCATCGGCGGGTTGAAAGGTGGCTGGACCGGACAGGATTTCGGGAGCCGTGCCCTGCTCTCGTGCCGCTTCCTCGTACAATAATTTGATTCGCTCACGCCTTTTGGTGGCCTCCTGGATCAGGTGGACAAAACGTGTAGCAGTGAAGTTCACGTTGGTTAACGTGGTGAAAAGGCCATAAAAAATGAAGTCGTCCGTCTGTCTGTCGGCAACACCCACCGTCCGCGCCCGGCGCGCATACTGCGCAATGCCCTTAATAAGGTGCGTGAGAATGTCCTGCAGATCAGCTGTGGTCTCATCCTTGCCGCACGTTCCAGGCTCACTGGTACAGCCTGTTCCGGCGGCGGTACGTGTAGTTTGTTCGCATTGATAGCAAAACATAATATTGTCTCCTGAAGTTGTGGTACCTGTTTGCTAACAATATCAGCGGTGATCAGGACGCTCCTTGATTTCGATCAAGAGGCTGTGCCACTTCCGGATGATCGTCGATGAGGAATTCATAAGCAAAAGGCAGCGATTGACCCTGCCAGGCAGGGCTCCGTCGAAATCGCCTGATATAAATGCGGCGGCGCAGGGGCTGCCCATTTTTGGAGACGGTTTGGTCGCGGTAGGGACAGTAGTTACCCACTGCCCCCCGCACAGATCCGTACGAGCGGAATTACCGCATACGGCTCCTACCTCAGGTCATGACGCGAAACCTTTGCGATGGGTAGGGATGAGCCAGTTT
>JAKAVW010000015.1 GCA_021827445.1 Pseudomonadota bacterium | reverse complement strand
TGACAGGAGGTCGCACTCCGGAACCGGATAGATGCTGCTCTTGACTGGATATTGTTCTAAATATCCTTAAGGTGGCGGCAAGGGAGGAACGTAAATGTCACGCATTGATGCGGGGTCAGATCTGCCGCCACGTTTCCTGGTGCCTGATCCGGTCGAAGAGTCCCTGCTGCGGCGCTATGGTCCAGCCATCGTGCCGCGGGCTAAGGCATTTGCCCATCGCTGGGTAGAACTCCTGCAACAGGAGAAGAGTCTGCAGCCCCTGCTGCGCAAGCCTTTCCTGGCGCGGGCGCTGCCGCTCATGGAGGGCCATTATGCGGCGCTTCTGGGCTCAGACTATGACGCCGGGCGACGGGCGTTCTTGCGGCGCGCGGGTGCCGACTATCAGCAGATGGGGCTAACCATCCAGTGGATCACTTCCAGCTATGGGCTTCTGGCCGAGGATTTCGAGATGGGCGTGGAGGCCATTGGCCTGAAACCAGAATTATCCCGATCGCTCTGGCGCGCTCTGTGCCAGCGCCTGCAACTGGACGCATTTTGGCTGGAGGAGGGTTTTCGGCAGGCTGCGGCGCAGCAGGCGGCCTCCCGCGATCTGTTCTATCTCGCCATTACCCAGGTAAACCGGATGCTGACCCATCCGCAACCCGAATCGTCCATAGAGGATGTTCTATTCCGAGGCGCTAGTCTGATCGCCAGTATCCTGCATGCTCCTCTGGTCTGGATCGGCGTTGCGCCCCTTGGACAACCGGAGTTGTCCATTGCGGCCGTCGCCGGTCCTGGGGCCCCGGACTTCGCCGACATGCGGGTGTCCGTTGATCCGGAGGTCCTCGAAGGATCTGGACCCAGTGGCCAGTCCATCCGTTCGGGGCAGCCTTATGTCTGTCATCGTGACGATCCGATCATGGCACCCTGGCGGGATGCGGCCATTGCCAACGGCATCGAGGGGTTTGCGGGTGCGCCCTTCTGTTTCAATGAAGGTGACCGGGGGATCATATCTATTTGCCGGCGCGATGGGGAAAACTTCCCGGAAGATATCGTGGGCCTGATTTCCCATCTGGCCGAAGACGTCGGCTCTTTTCTGGATCGCCGAAAAACAGCCCTGGAACTCACGCGCCTGCGCCGCTACCAAAGGGTGCTGGATATGCTGCTGCAGGAAATGCTGCGCCAACCAGCCCCGGAGATACTCTATCAGCGGCTGGCGCAAATGCTGATGGAACATACCGATGCCTTGGGGGTATTGGTGTGGATGGTAAAGCCGGGCAGCGAATGGCTGCAGCAAGCAGCGGTAATCGCCCGCTCCAAAGAGCGTGAAGAGGCGCTGGCAGGACTCCGGGTGTCATTGAACCCCGACTGCCTTCCCTATGGCCGCATGGCGGCCGCGCGGGTTTATCATGCAGCAACGCCGCTGGTGATCGAGGACGTGCAAAAAGATGAGAATATCCGCGCGGGCTGGGGAGAGCTTTTGTGCCGTAATGTGCGGGCGCTGGGGGGGTGGCCCATCTTTGCGGGCGCAGAGACGGTGCCGGTGGCAATGCTGATGGTGGAGTCCGCCGAGGCCGACTATTTCAGTCCAGCACTGCGCAATCTGCTGAATCAACTGGCGAGTAGTATCCATATCGCCCTGGACGAATATCATAGCCGCCAACAATTGGTCGCGGAACGCGCTTCTCACGCCTGGCAGGCCCACCACGATTGCCTCACCGGTCTGCCCAATCGACTCGGCCTTGCCCGGCGTTTGGGAGACGCCAGCGCCCGGGCGATTCGCCATGAGCGATTGTTGGCGGTGGGGATGCTCGATCTCGATGAATTCAAGGCTATTAATGATACCCATGGACACGCCATAGGTGACCGCTTGCTCATGGATCTGGCCGGACGGTTGAAACAAGCCCTGCGCCATACAGATTATGCCGCCCGCCTGGGAGGCGATGAGTTTGCGCTGGTCCTGGAAGACCTGCGCGACCTGCACGACCTAGAGACGATCGTCGCCAAGGTGGGCGAGGCGCTCGAACACCCTTTCAGCCTTGCCGAGGGCCTCACCATCCAGGTACAGGGTAGCCTGGGGATCACGGTATTCCCCCTGGACGACAGCGATGCAGAGCTGCTTCTGCGCCATGCGGATCAGGCGCTCTATGTTTCCAAAGCGGCCAAGGGGCAACGAAATCAGTATTGGAGCTATTACGATGATGCCCTGGATCAGCGTGGGAAAACCGGTAAGGCGCTTCGCGCATTGCTGTGGGCGGATGGTCTGCGGGTGTTTTACCAGCCGGTGCTGGATCTCGCTTCCAATCGTATCGTTGGCATAGAGGCGCTGGCCAGGTTGGAAAATAACGAAGGCGCCATCCTCCTGCCCAAGGAGTTTTTACCTCAGTTCACCCTCGAAGACCAACGCATGCTGACCCAGTTGATGCTCTCCCAGGCCATCGCAGAACTGGCCGTTCTGGATGCCGCTGGCCATGCGCTGTGGGTATCGGTGAACGTCACCCCGGAGTTGCTTCTCTCTGGCACCTGTCTGAGCTGTCTGGATGGCATCCTGACGGCGGGCAACATCGACCCATCGCGCATTGTGCTGGAGATCCTGGAAGGTAGTGATTTTCTCTCCATGGACGAAGCACGGGAGCGGATTCTCGACATCAAGGAGCTGGGCGTGCGGGTGGCCCTGGATGATATCGGCAGCGCCTACTCCTCGCTGTTGCGGCTCAAGAACCTGCCCATCGACGAAATCAAGCTCGATCAGGCCTTTGTGCATACTCTGAGGGCCGATCCCAATGGCTTGTATTTTATCCAGACCCTGCTCGACCTGAGCCGTAGCCTGGGGGTGAGCTTCGTGGCGGAGGGGTGTGAGACGGCCGATGTGCTCGATGCGCTGAACGTGCTCAAGGTGCCCATGGTGCAGGGCTATGCCATCGCCCCGGCGATGCCTGCGGGTGCTCTGCATGATTGGCTGCGGCAATCACTCCCTCTACGGGAGGCTTCGCTCCATAGTCTCATCGGTATTTTCGCCCATCACCTTTCGTATGCTGGGCTGATCCAAGAGTTGGCGGTGAAAAATCCCCAGTGGCTGGCGGAGCTGCAGCTACAGGATGCGTTATCCTCCCCCATAACGGGCGCCATCGCGGCCTTGGGGTTGACCGGCACGACCATCGACATCGCCCATCACGCCTACCACCGGGTGCTGGAAGCCACGATCGGTGCTTTCCGGGCGGAAGGCACGGTGGACTGGACGGCTGCCGAGGATGCGGCCGATTTCTTCCAACAAGCCCTGTCCAGCGCGATTGGTGAGGCAAACGGGCATAGCCGCTCTCCTAAGCCCTAAGATCTCAGCAATATGCTGCCTACTCAAGGCGCCGGTTACAGCGTCTTGGCGAAGGAGTTAATTACTCCCAGGTGGCTATAGGCAAAAACGAACTGATCCGTGCCAAGACGGATAAGGCCGACGCGCGTCACGTTGCCCGGTATTGCAAAATCCATAATCCATGCTCCATGGATACCTATAACGGCTTACAATCGAAAACGCCATGTTTGTATCAGGATCTTTACAGTTATCATAAATGGTATTATCACACTGTTTCACAATTGTTTTTTCACTATAAGCTTGCTTTCGCGCTGTCTACAGACCCGGTTTGTAATGCCGCAATAACACCTAGCTACAATATAACAGCAAGCTAATTACAAAACATTTTGTTTTATATGAGTTTTTAAATCTGGCACACTCCTTGCTAATACCATTGCAATACAGACGCGCAGGGGTAAGGCGGACATGAACACTGCAATCATTGCCAAGAACAAGAGGCTTTCCATATTAATAGTTGGCTTGGTAATGTGCGCAGCTTTAAGCCCCTTTGCCCATGCACAAACCGAATTTACCCCTTCTCATATGCAGGGACACGTGCAAGCCGACCATGCATTAGACAGCAATTCCAGCTTGAATGCCATTTCAAACCACCAAGTGGAGTTGCTGCCCGTTCAACTGCAGGGCTTTTCCTTATCGAACCACGCACTGGCCAGCATCAGTGGTAAAGGCATTCCGGTTTCTCTGCCTAGTGTCGGACATCAGAATAAGGCCGGGGTCGTTCTTTGGGACGAGATTCAGACGCGTCGGGGTGGTGGCGGAACCACTACCATCCAGAACGGTATGAACAATTTCCAAAGCATGAGCATGGCGGCGACACGTTAAATTGCATTCACAGGATATTGAGAGGGTTGCCCAATGAAGTTACCAATGCGCAAAGCCACCATCGGAATCCTCTTGGCCGCCGGATGCTCCTCAGTCGCTTTGGCAGCGCCTCTGCCCGCCGTCAACTTGACACAAAGTGTAATCACTGACAATGCGATGAATGGTGTGCGCGGCGCGATTATGACCAACATGGCGGCAGGAAGCGTCAACGTGCAGTCCAACCTCGCCACCATCATCATGAGTCCTAACGGACAGTCTGTGGCACAGCCGGTGACCCAGGTGCAGCAGAGTGCGCACGGCAACATCATCGAGACATCAATGAATCAACATACGGCCATTTCCGGCGCCGCCTTTGGTGATGCGAACGGCATTATAGCGATCAATCAGGCCGCCGGTGTCGGCAACGCAGAAGCGAATAATATCAACATGGTGATCGGCGCTAGCAAGCCTTTATCTAATGATGTGCTTGCGCAGAGCCTGTCTTCTTTACCGGGGACACAGCCGTCATCGCAGTCAGAGAACTCGAATACCGTGGTGGCAGACGCCACGGCATTCAAGGGGGCTGGTGGTATCGCCCAGATCAATCAGGTGTCTGGATCTGGGAATGCATCAGCAAACAGCTTCGCCCTCGGAATCTCACCGGGAGTGATGCGCTAGCCGTACTGTTATTCAACATCAAACCATCCCATCTAAGGAGTGTATCATGAAAACCTCAAGCAAATTAACTCCCATCGCCTTCGCCATTGCTGCTCTTTGCGCCGCTCCGATGGCTTTCGCCGGCGCCGGTGTCAGCAATAGCCAGACCAGTGCCATGAATGAGCAAGGCTCCATGTTCAACGCCACCGGCAACGCCGTCCTGAGCGGGAACGCCGGCCAGAAGGCCAGTGGCAACATCGGCTTTAACGTTGCCACCGGCTCTCAGAATCAGCAGGCCAATGCCGGCGCCCTCGCGTCTAACACCAACATTGATGACACCGCCGCCTCCGATGCTAGCGTCAACGCCGGGCAGACCGAGATGCTGGATTTTGCTTGGCAGGTGATGAACGGCGCCAATGCCGTGGATTTCGTCGGCAACGCTCTGCAGGGTGCTTCTGGTAACATCGGCGTCAACATGACCTCGGGCATCTTCAACCAGCAGGGCAACAACATGGCGGCGTCCTCTGCAGAGTATTCGGACTACGCCAATGCCAGCGTCGGCGCGGCCCAGACCTCCATGCTGAATTTCAACCACAGTAATCTGAACTACGGCTATGAGGTTGGCGGCAGCAACGAGACAGGTCTTTACGGCAATGTCCTGCAGAATGCCAGCGGTAACATCGGCGTCAACGAGGCGGCGGGCATCAGCAACCAGCAGAGCAACAGCCTGGCCATCGCGACTGCGGCCAACAATGATTCAGAGGGTTATCCCATCGGCGCTACGGCCAATGTGGCTGCTACCCAGACCATGGTTGCAGACGGTACGACGCAGGGCAACCGTTACTATTGGTGGAACTGGTCTTACGTCAACAACGCCGCAGGCTTGGGCAGCAACGCGCTGCAGGGCGCTTCCGGCAACATCGGTGCTAACATGGCGTCTGGCAACAGCAACCAGCAGAGCAACAACACCGCTCTGAGCGCTACCAGCAACCCGAACAACAGCACCACCGACTACGCTGACGCCACCGCCGGCGCCACTCAGACGGCCTTGTTCAATGGGACGATGGATAACAGCGTCCAGGACAGCGCCACGGTCAATGGCAATGCCGGGCAGAGGGCTTCCGGTAACATCGCCATCAACGTGGTGGCGGGTGCAGAGAACCAGCAGGAGAACGGCCTGGCCATGGCTTCTATCGCTTCTCCCATGGCCATGGGCAATGCCTCGGCTCCTGTCAGCCAGACGGCGGCCTTCAACGGCGGTAGCACCGTTCTGTCCACCTATGATTCCAACGTCAGCGGCAACGCCTTGCAGGGCGCTTCCGGCAACATCGGCCTGAACGTGGCTTCCGGCAACGGCAACCAGCAGGTCAACACCCTGGCCATCGCCAGCGTGCAGCCGTAAACAGTTGATATTGCGCCACCCCGCAAGGGGTGGCTGTTTTGTTTCTTTTTTGCGGGAGTCTTCATCATGTCGCACAACAGAATCTTTCGGCCCTTGGTGTTTTCCAGCCTGATTGCTTTTGTCGGTGTGTTTTCGCAGTGTTCTGATACCCAAGCCACCGCTTTTGGTGGTGTCATTCCCGGTGCAGGGGTAATACATCTTCCCGTCACCAGCATGATCGGTATGCACTTCATCCATGTCGTTCGCCAGCACACGGATTTCTCCTGTGGCGCGGCATCCCTCGCAACCATCCTGAAATATGCATTTGGCCAGAATGTTGACGAAGAAGAGGTTATCAAAGGCCTGTTCACCGTGAGCAATCCGGAAGAAGTAAAGAAAGTCGGCTTCTCCATGCTGGACCTGAAAAAGTACGTGGACAAAGTCGGGCTCAAAGGGGAAGGCTATGTCGTCACCCCCTCCGAGCTGGAAAAGATCCATATCCCTGTGATTGTCCTTCTGGATCTGGGGGGTTACAAACACTTTGTCGTACTCGAAAAAACTGGCCCGGAGCACGTCTACCTGGCCGATCCCGCTCTGGGTAATCGCATCATGCCCAAGACGCAGTTCCTTAAAGACTGGAACAAAATCGTGTTTGCCGTGTTTGGCAAAGGTTTTGAACCCCACTCGGTGCTTCTGACGCCACCAGAGCCGCCCAGCGCCCTCAAATTGTTGCATGGCATTTTACCCAACCCATCGGCCACACCGGCACATTTTGGCTATGACCAGGCAAGCTATTTCTAACAAAACTACTTGAGAGGCAAATCATGAACATACATAACCTGCGCAAAACGGCTGTCCTGGCGAGTTGTTGCCTGACAGCATCCTGGGTTCTTGCCAGCCCTGCCTTGGCAATGACCACACCCGGGGCGCTCCCTGTGAGCGCCATTCCTGTTTCTGACAACACCTTATCTCATATTGTGGGGCGCGGTGTGATCGGCGGCAAAATTGTGTATTTTGGCGTTGAGATGCAAACCAATTGGACATCCAGTTCCAACCAGACGCCCATGAGCAGTACCATGAACGTCGCACTGAACAGCAGCGGCAACCTCTTTACCCCTACCATCACGTACAGCACGCAAGGGGTGCCCCCTGCTCAGCAGGGTGTCCCTGCCAACACCAGCGTAAGCGGCTCTGGACTTAATAATATCCAGGGTGTGACGCAGGCCATCCAGATCGGGGGTGACGCCAATGCTGTACAGAACGGCATGTCCCTTAATGTGGTTCAGGGCACTCCCAACACGTCGACAGCGATAGGGACCTCGTTGGGTTCGGGCACGCATATAGTGAACGGTGTCACCATGACCGTGGATCCCGGACAGCTGTCCATGGCGCTCAGCAATGGTGCCAATAACGTCGAGCAGGGTATTGGATCCAATGGCGTATTCCAGATTACCCAGGTAAGGACAAATATGAACAATATCCAAAATCACATGACCCTCACGCTGGGTGTCAATCCCAATGCGCCCACGTCGCAGAATCTCGCGCAGCTCCAGTCTCTGGTTAACAGCGTTAGAAACCTGCAGCCCGCTCCGTAAAAAGCGCGGCTGGTCATCACTGAACGAGGCCGGACTCTTAGTATCCTGGCCCGTTGCGCGGGCAACCTACAAATTACAGGTTATAGGGTATAGTCGCTGTGAGCTGAAAGCTGGGGGCGCTGCTGGTTATGCCCACACCCAGATTCACAATCAGTGAGGTATTCGGATTAAAGGCGTAAGTCATACCCACATTGGCCACCGCCACATTAGCGCCGCTGCCGACGATAGTCGTCCAAGGCCCACCAGGAGCGCGAATTAGCGTGTCGTCCTGAATGCGATCAGCAAAGGATGTGCTTAAACTCAGACGCTCATTGAGCGCAAAAGCGACGCCCAAGCTGTACTGAAAAGCGTTGCCCAGTGCCACTTCGCCAGGCTGTACGCTACCCGGTGTTGTGCTGATATCTGAGAAGTTTTTATCAAGGTTATAATAATAATTCACACTACCAAAGAAAATGGCCGGATCAGATGTTGACACAAAAGAAAGTCCAGGTGTCAGTGTCCAGACCCCGTTACCCGTAGGCAAGTTGGTAGGCACACTCAGATTGGTATTATTGGGATCAGGCTGAATCACCTTAATGCCATATGGATTAATCCCGGTGGGCGCTGTCACTAATAAACTGCCTGTAAGGCTCGGCCAGTTTTTGCTTTCCTTGAAAATCTGGTAGTAGCCCCCGAAGCTGACATCCCCGAGCCGCGGCCCTCCAGACGTCACCGACGCTTGACTCTGAGCCGATGAGGCGTAGCCCGCTCCGCCGATCTCATAGGTACTTTGCCGATAGACAATCGGCACATTCATCACCAACTGCAGACGATCCGAAAGCGGGTAATAAGCCGATTCGGTAAAAGTATAGATGCTCGACTTCACTTTGGAGACATTTATATTGCCCAAAAAAATCGCACCCAGTGCCAAGAACCCATTCAGGTTAAGCGTATTCTGGTCTGAATACGCGTAAGACATGCTGGATTGCAGGGTCATGGTGGGATAGAAAAAATCCGTGTTTTGTTGAAGAATGGCCTTCTGACTGGCGGATTGTGGTGGCGCTTTTAGAGTGCTGCCGTCCGCCTGTACCTGGACAGATGCCAACATGCTGATCAAAGCCAATGCGCAGGAATGTGCATATCGATATCTCATATTTTAGGTCACTCCATAATCGTAACTATTCACCAGGGGTGCAGTTACCCCATAGTGGCCTGTGTGGTTTTCCCCTGAAAAGACTGAACCAACGCGTGCAGCAGATCGACGCTCTGCTTGCGTAGGATTTCCAGATAGGATCGGATTGTGCAGAAGGCGGCAGCCCCATCAAAAGTTCGGAAGCAGCCGGAGATACTTTGTTTTACCTTGGGCATTCGCACAGCCTGTTCTGCGATGTTGTTGCTGAAGGGCCCCTCCGGATCCGAGAGGAAACGCAGGACATCTTCGCGATGCTTGCGCAGCCGTCGAAGCAGGTTGGCCGGAGTGGATTGGCCCCGCTGCGCGGAGCCATCCTTGCGCCTCCTGATCGGATGGACACTATCGCCTTTAGCCAGTATAGCGGTGTAGCCCGCGCTGATCTGCACCACACGGTCGTCAGTGATCGGTCCATCGGCCACTTCCCGGTTGGCGGCAATAAGCAGGTCGAACATGCCCTTCGCCCAGCGTTGGCCGTACAGTTCGTGGACCATCGTCAGCTCCCGCAGGTGATGTGCATTGCACAGGCCGTGGAGACTGCCATATTTCCGGTAGGGCGCCCAGCCATCATGAATGGCGGTTCCCTGGAATTTGGGCAGAATGCCGAAAGCATCAAAAGCTTCCTGGCCACGGCGGGTGTGCATGCTCACCCGGGTCATGTTGGGGGTGGCAGCCGTATGCAGCCAGTGGAGCTTACCGGCGACCCGCATCCCGGTTTCATCGAAATGGGCCACGCGGGCGCTCTGGACGGCGTCCGCAATGTGCGCGATGGTGGGGGTCAGATTTCCAGCCGCAGTGCGGATCATCCTGACCACGGTGCCCGGCGACAGGGTTTCACCACAAGTATCGCGCAGGATCCGGGTGGTGCGCAAAATCGGCAGCATATGATGCTGGGTGAGATAGACGACGGTGACTTGTACCCGTGGACCATATTGCGTGGTGGCTGTAACGCCTTCTGGAAAATCGCTCCGGTGCACCTTGCCGCAGGTGCAGTGTGCCTCCAGAACGCGATGTTCGGTAACATCAACCTGCTGCGGCGGGATGTCAAAAACCTGGCGGGCTTCTGATACATGGGCATCATCCAAAGGGCTGCCACAGGCATCGCAGGTTGCTGGCAAGGGATGGTTGACCACATGATCGGGTTTGGCGACACGCTCCAGCGCTGAGCCTTTGTGGCCTTTTTGCTCGCCCTTGGAATGCTGCCCCGCCTGACGCAGGGATTTAGGTGCGGATTTATGCAGACCATCTGAGGAAGGCGTCTTGCTGGAATTATGATTGTCTTTGGCAAGGCAAATTTCAAGTGCAGTGATGCGTGATTTCAATTCCGCGATCTCTGCGAGAAGAAATCGGATCAGATCATCCTTGGCGGCGTGATCCATCGCACTCACGTCAGGCTGTTCCATGTCATCCTTGTAGCTTGATATCTTGTGGCATTTTACATCAAAACAATGCGTGACGCACGGAGTGGTGAATAGTTACTCCTAAATCTTCTCTGGGACAATCTGTGCTGTGGTTCCGGATGTACGTTCAGGCAAAACTCTAACTTTGGACTTTTCTCATCAACCCAATAAAGTAAGCTGATTTTAACCTAAAGATAATGTCTTTTGATACACAGAACGGGCGATCCGTGCCGTTTTTTGGCGCTGGCCCCCGTTGGCCACTTCAAAATCCCCCACCTTTGGTCACCCAAAATCCCCTAGGCAGGACTTGTAGATTATCAGTTCTGAGGGGGGGGGTGCAAGTCGCGTGGCAGCCTCTTTGAGCCGATAGTTCTTGCCTTTGAACTTGAGCAAATGCGATCGGCGCATCAAGTAGTCAATTTACGCGCCGATTAACCCCGTGATGGTTTCAAAACGGTATGGATATATTGGCTTGTACATAACTACGATGATAGCCCGCACCCCCACCATAGGCACTGGCGACCTGCGTGTATCCGCCCGTGAGGCTCACCTGCATGTACGGTGAAACCAAGCCGGTGATGGTGCCGAAAATATCTTTCACCGGCGTTGTTGTCATATCCACGGTCTGACTGCCAAAACCTGCGTAGAGCCGCATGATCCAGAACGGTGAGAATTTTTGTACGTAGATGACATAGCCCAAGGCTTCGCTGTAGTGCCGTGGATTGAAATATCCGTCAAACGGCACATAGCCGCTGCTGTAGTCACGAAAATAGCCCTGAACACCGAGGCTCACCGGAATGCTGTCGAAGCTGTAAAATTCCGGCGTAAGTCGCGCTACTACACCATTACGCTGGTTGCCGTCACTGAATGCCTGATGAAAATATGAAGCGGCGAGGGTGCCCACATTGCGCAACCGTCCGAAGCCGCCCGCACTGATGGTGTTTGCGAGAATATGATTTTGTACGGCCTCAAATGTACGTATGGGCGCGCGATCAACGCTCACTGCCAGCCCCCAGGTGTCGTCCGGCTGATACGTGATTTGCCCCTCGCCCTGCCCGAAGGTCCAGTTACGGGCCGTGCCCACCCCACCGCGAACCATGTACTGCCAGTTGCGGTCAAGACTGGCCCCCCAACCTCCTGAAAGTGCGCTGATGCCCACCTGGCCGTCACTGTCGTTGATCTGTGTTTGCCGATAGCCGACGTGCCACATGGTCGGATTCAGTGCATTGTCTCCCAGGCCCCTGCCAGGAATGGTCACCCCGGCATCGTAGATCTGATTGATGTTGTGATCGCTGTCGCTGCTGTAGTGGTAGCCGATATTCACCTGTGATTTCAGAGTAAAATCGACATAATCCTTCGTTTCGCCATACAGACGCTGCAGCCAGAGAGGTCCAGCATAATGTCCGATGGGCGCAGCCTCTTGCAGCGACGCCGATGCCAGGGTATTCCAATCCAGAAGATTGGCGGCAATAGCCGATTGTAACGCCGCTTCATGGCTCACTGTGCGTACCGGTTGCAATAATCGGCGTGCCTCGCGCGGGCGGCCAAGGTCAATGAGCGCACGTGCCAGGCCGATACGCATGGTTTTTCGATCTGCGGCGCTGTGTGCCAGCAATAGCCCCTGGCGATAAGCGCGTTCGGCTTCATGTGCCTTGCCTACCCACAGAGAGGAGTAGCCGAGGCCAGACAGGGCAGAGAGGCGATCTGCCGCGTAGGCGGAAGGATTGGCGTCGATTTCTGCATTGGCCGCTCTGAAACAGGATAAAGCCGCGAAGGGATGGTTCTGAGCCATGGCCAGGCGCCCCAACCGGATCGCTGAGGCGGGATCCCCATAAGCCGTAGAAAGCCCGTACATCCACAGCAAGCAACCCGCAATCAGGAAAAAGCGGGCATGATAGGTGAGCGATCTCATTTGGTGCCCCAGACTTTGCTCAGGCGAAACAGTTCAGAACCATATCCTGCCAGAGAAGCAGGCGCCATCATGAGCTGAGAAAAAAAAATATAGATCAAAAAGCCCCGCAAATTCTTGCGCACTTTAAGACCCCGTTCTCTGAACATTTTTCTCTGCACGATATAAATGATGGCGTTATTGACGAGTGCCAGTGGAATGAGGAAGAGCGTGACGGGGCCAGCCAAGAGAAATATACCGAAAAATGCAGCAATAATGCCGGGGATAAAAAAAAATAAATAGGTAATGTCCAGCCATGGGAACAGCATGTTAATGAGCACGAACTGCAAGCTGATTCGCCGCGTAAGCAAGATATCCGGGTGGGCTCTCAATGCCTCAAACATACCGCGCGCCCAGCGTCGGCGTTGCAGAAATAGTTGATTATAGGTTTCAGGTACGTTGGTGAACACTACGGCATTCTCCGCGTATCCGATACGATACCCTTTTTTGAGCATCGCCCAGGACAGCACGATATCTTCACCGACGCACGGGGGCCAGCCACCAAGGGCTCTGACCACATCTCGCTCATAGAGCGAGAAAGCTCCCTGCGCCACAAGCGTCCCCTGATACAAACTTTGAACGCGCTTCACCACCGCGATACCATGAAAATAATCCCATTCTTGAAAGCGTGTCACCCAGGATGCCCGGGAATTGCGCACGGCAATGGCGCCGGCTACGGCCACCGTGTTTTCCGGATCATTCAGGTAACGTCCGACGATGTGCTGCAGCGCATCCCGATACAAATAGGTGTCCGCATCTATCGTGATAATAATGGCATGTGTGGCGTTCTCCAGACCGGTGTTGAGGGCGCTTGCCTTGCCGCCATTTTTGGGCTGAACAATCAGGCGTATTCGGGGGTCATTCAGGCGTCTGACCATGCCTGCGGTATCATCCTTGGAACCATCGTCAATCACAATGATCTCAAGGGCGCCTGGGTATGCCTGCGATATGATGGAATGTAACGTGTCGGAAATAACTCCTTCCTCATTATAAGCGGCAATTAAAATGCTGATTGATGGATAATTTTCTGCCGGGAGTACCTTAGGTCTGTTGTCTAACATCACGCTAAACAGCATTAAACCAGAAATGTAGCCGGGTACGATCGCCATGCCGCCAATAGCGAATACCGAGAGCACCCAGCCAAAAATATCTGCAAGACTGATAATCCAGGGCAGCGCGATCCACAGACTGAACATTACCCAGAGTATCGCACCCATCTGGGCCAGCATGAACTTGCCGCGCACGGAGACGTACCTCTTCCGGGGTGGGCGAGCATTTGCCGGAGATCGGAAATCGGGCAACAGGTGATCACTGCGCATGTCTTGGAATGAAGTACAGCTCAGTAACGGACCGTCGTCATCAGAGATGTCTTCAGTAACTATTTGGCTACTGGTGTGGCTGTATTTGTCGCTGATGTCGAGCATTGTCTCTTCCCTTTTTCTTTTATCGCTCCCCTCTTGTAACCATGCCGTCTGAGGGTGCAAAGCGATGCGGCCGAAGCGTTGATGTTAGGAGCTATAAGCAGTTTTCATGCCGCTTTTAATACCTTATACTTATCAATAATACGCAATAATTGTGACGCGCACAGAAAGGATGGTCTGTAATTTTTATGTTACAAAAGGAGGTAAAAAAAACCAAGATTATCTATCTTTTTCTATATATATCAACGTACTAGTTCGCATGGCGAAGCTGTTAAACTAATGAATAAGGTTAGATCGGAGAATGAACTATCCAGGATCTGGGGAGGTGACCAAGCAACTGGAGTAAACATTTCCACACGACTGTGTGCCTGCAGATAACCAAGGCCGTTTGACGGTTGAAACCAGATCTGTGACTTCAGTCCACGGAATGGTTCACTCTCCCGCTGAGTGCATGTTTCTCCATGAGACGATACAGTGTAACACGAGAAACGCCAAGCTGTTTGGATGCTAGCGAAACACTGCCCCGATTTTGGGCGAGAGCTGTGCGGATGGTATCGGTTTCGGCCTTGTCCCGCGCTTCGCCCAAGGTAAGCACCAAGCGGGAGTTGTTTCTCCTCTCCAGTCCAAGATCGGATGGGGAAATCAGGAATTTATCGCACATGACCATGGCCCGGCGCACCCGATTGATTAGCTCGCGAACATTGCCCGGCCAGTCGTAGTGGTTCATGGTATGCAGGGCGTCTTCGCTGAACCCTTTTGTCCTCCGTCCTTTTTCTTCGGCAAAGCGGTGGAAGATATATTGAGCTAACAAGGGCACGTCGCCGACGCGCTCGCGCAGGGCAGGCATCCTGATCTGAAGAACGTTGAGGCGATAGTAGAGATCCTCGCGGAAGCGGCCCTCGCGGACGGCCTTTTCCAGATCGACATGGGTGGCGGCAATCACCCGCACATCCACGGTGATGTCTTCGCGGCCACCGACCCGCTGTATGGTTTTTTCCTGTAGGAAGCGCAGAAGATTTGCCTGGAGTTCCATAGGCAAATCGCCTATCTCGTCGAGAAAGAGGCTGCCTCCGGAGGCAATTTCAATGCGGCCGATTTTTCGCTGATGGGCGCCGGTGAAGGAGCCCTTTTCATGGCCGAAGAGTTCGGACTGGATGAGGTTGGCGGGCAATGCCCCACAGTTTACAGCGATGAATGGTCCATGGCCCCGCGAGGAGCGCTCGTGGATAGCCTGCGCGGCCAGTTCCTTGCCTGTGCCACTTTCACCGGTAATCAGCACGGGTGCTTCAACACTGGATACCTTGCGGATTTCCTTGAAGACTTTTTGCATCTGCGGGCTGGCGCCGACCATTTCGCTTTCACCGTTATCGCGTACTTCCCCCTCTTCGGGCAGCAGCGCATCGGCGGCAATCTCTGCCATCCCCAAGGCGTGACCCAAGGTGAACAGGAGACGGTCGGGATCGACAGGCAGGGTGTGGTAGTCGTAAAACGTGGCGCTAATCAACTCCCGCAGCGGCGGGCGGAGGTCAAGGGTGTCCCTGGGGAGCAAGGCGATCCAGCGGATATGCTCCGCCTTGGCAATGGTGGACTCCACGCACCGGTAATTATTGACGATGTCCCCGTGATCCAGAGCAACGATACCGACTTTGAATTCTGCCGCAGACGAGAGTTGTTGTAGCTCATTGACGTTTTCCGCATATTGCAATTGCCATCCTTCGCTACACAGGCGCTCCGCCCACGGTTCTATGGCGTGCATGGCGCCAAAGCACAGTAGTGGGCGACTCGCAACGACAGCATCCGATCCGCAGATCTGGCTATATGACATATCGACTCCATCTCTTTGAACGCATCTTGGTGACTATAGTACAAATATTGTAACTATATAATACAAAGATTGTGCCATTATTACAATATATTGTATTGCATGATATTTTTTGCAAAAAAGATGATTTAATGGGGAGACTGGTTTCAGATATGATACAGTTGATGGAACATGTTCAGGCCAACATGCTTCTTTTTCTTGATAACCGAAGGAAATGAATTGTTTTAATTATGTTACACAGCGGACCGCAAGCTAATCAGATCTGGCCTGATGAGCAATAGAAGTCCCCAGTCATGTTAGAAAGTGCTTATGCGCGCGCATCGCACTTGACCATGGTTCCCAAATAATGAGAGTCTCGTCCTTCGTTGTCAGCCCACCCAAATATTCAGAGGTTCCCCCAAAAACAGGGAGGAGAACCACCTATGGCACCTCGTGCCCAGCTCAATTTCCAGCAGCGGTTTCGCCGGTGGTTTATTTCTGACCGGATGGTATGGGTTGCTCCTCTCTTTGGCTGGTTTTTTCTGGCGGCGATTTTTGGAGGCGTGGCCGCTTGGCGTATGGAACACTTGCTGGCACCCACCCAACAGAGCGGGCGAGTGGAGGCGGTGATGCTGATATTCCTCTTGTTGGTGGCAACGTTCTTGTTTTTGGTGATCTGGCGCATTCTCGTTTCCCGTCAGGAAGAAGCCCGGCGTATTGCCCGATTGTTGGAATTCAACGCCCTCCTGGCCCAAGTCAATCAGGCGATCGCTCAGACGGAAAACGAAGCCGACCTATTGCAAGCCATTTGTGATCTTATCATCCGGCACGCTGATCTTAAGCTAGCCTGGATCGGCCGTCCCGACAGCGACGGGATGGTGCAAGTTTTGGCGTCCGCCGGAGCCTCCGGTTATTTGGAGGGGATGCGCCTTTCGATCCACGCTGGCATTCCCGAAGGGCAAGGCCAGACGGGGCGCGCCTGGAGGGAGGGGAAGCCTTTTTATAATCCTTCCTTCGAAAAGAATCCTGTTATGCGCCCTTGGGCGGAACGCGCCCGGCTTTTCGGTCTGCGTTCCAGCGCCGTCCTCCCGATTGCCCGCCGCGAGACACAGTGGGCATTGCTGGCGGTATATCACGAGAAAGTGGATGTTTTCGATCACGACCACCAAGCCATCCTGGAGGAGCTCGCCAAGGACATCGGCTATGGCCTGGACCGCATTGATCTTCACCGTCAGGAGCGTCATGCCATAAATCTCAAGGAATCGCTTCTGACCAGCACCACGGCGGGCATTGCCACGGTGCGTTACCCCGAAAGGATCTTCGTTCAGGTCAATCAGGCATTGTTGGACATTCTTGGCTACGCGGGTGAGGACGACCTGATTGGCCATTCGACCCAAGAGATTTTTTTGATGCAGCAAGTTACGACACCATCCGGGGGATATATGCGGTAGCCCGCGCCCAAGGCCATGCTGAGAAGCAGGATTTCGCTTATCGGCGGGCGGATGGGACGGTCGTTTATCTGGATGTCGCGGTCGGTGGCCTGATGCTGGAAGAAGACGGGCGGGAAAGTCTGACCTGGACGGTGATTGACGTGACGGATCGACATCAGTTGGCCAAGGAACTGGCCCATCAAGCCGATCACGACGCCCTCACCGGTCTGCCCAATCGCCGCGCCTTGAATGAGGAGATAGGGGAGGCCATGGCGCGGGCAACACGCCATGGTAGCCTGCTGGCCGTGGCCATACTCGATCTTGACGGCTATAAACCCATCAATGACGCTCACGGCCATGAAGCAGGAGATAGCGTGCTCTGCATCATCGCGCACCGACTGCGAGGCGTTGTGCGCAAAACCGACTTCGTGGCCCGCCTCGGCGGAGATGAGTTCGTTCTCCTGGTAGAGGACTGTGCCGACATGGACGAGCTGGAGGCGGTTTTCGCCAAGATCGAAGTCGCCGTATGCGCCTCCATCGTGCTCCCGGAGAAGGGTGCCCACGTCACCGTGGGTTTAAGCATGGGGGTATGCCTGTATTCTCCAACGAACGAAATGGGCCCGGATGTCCTCTTGCGTTATGCAGACCTTGCGCTTTATCAAAGCAAGACACATAAGGCCGACCGCAGCCGCTATTGGGCTCGGTATGGAGAGGCGATACCCCAACGCCAAAATATCTATCAGCGCATATTGGCCCAAGGTGGGGTGGACGTCTATTACCAGCCCATCCTCAATAGCCGCCGCGGCCAGATCGTTGGGATCGAGGCGCTAGCCCGCCTGCTGGACCACGATGGCAGAATTTTTTATCCGGAGGCCTTTCTGCCTCAACTCACTTTGGAGGACATCAGTAATCTTGGTGAGTTGGTCCTGTCCCAGGCATTGACGGATTTGGCTAAACTGGATGCCCTGGGGTGGTCGCTCTGGATATCGCTCAACAAGGCTCCGGCGGCTTTTGGTGACCACTGCGTTTCTCAGATGGCAGGGATCATCGCGGCAAGCGGTATCGATCCTTCCCGTATTACCGTGGAAATCCTGGAGAGCAGCGATTTTTTGGAACACCACGCGGCATTATCGGTTATGCATGCCCTCAAGGAACTGGGTCTGCATCTGGCTCTGGATGATATCGGAAGCGGCTATGCCTCTCTCTTGCGCCTCCAGGAGTTGCCTGTCGACAAGATCAAATTGGATCAGGGACTGATTCGTGCACTGGAAGCCCGACCCCAGGATTTGCACTTCGTCCGGGCCATTCAGGATCTGGCCATGGAGCTTCAGGTGGATCTGGTGGTGGAGGGGGTGGAGGGGCTGGATATTCTGGATGCGATGATCACCATGGGGGTACCTCATCTTCAGGGATACGCCATTTCTCGCCCCCTTTCTTTTGCGGATCTACAGCAGTTTCTTTCGTGCCACGAACTCGTCGACCAGAAGCGACCAGAAGGTCTCTTTGGATGTTACGCCGGTAGTATGGTCTTTCACAGCACCATCAAGAAGATGATTCTGCTCAACCCGGCAGATCTAGATAGAGATGCCCTTTCGGACGCACGACGTTGCGAGGCGCATGGCGTACTGAGCCGTCTGGGTTATAACGATGGCAGCCATTTGGCAGGTCTGCACGAAGCATATCATCATGCACTGGGAAAAGTGGCTAAATTAGGGTTAGGGGCTTTCAATAGCCCTGAATGGGGTGCCATGGAAGCAGCATTCGCTGCTTTCATGGATGGTATCCTGGAGGAGTGGGGAAGCCGGAAAGCAGAAAAGTGTGTAACCCCCATCTGACCGGTTGAACATTCCAGAGGCCGGACTCTCTGCCGCAGAGTTGGGACAATGTTAGGAGAACGCCTGACCTCAGGAAAACCAACGCAGGAATGCCGCGGCGGTGAGTGCCGTGACACCCAGGCCAAAATCGGCACCCAGAACCCGGCGCTGCACGGCGCCCGACCATCCACTTTCAAAGCCCAGGTAGGTCATTCCGAGGAGGATACCCGCAACGGCACACGCCATCTTGAGGAACAGGGCCGTCAGGGCGATCCCGTGAATGTCGGGCAAACGGCCATCATAGACATAGCTGGTGATCCCGAAAAGGGCGCCGGTTACCCCCTGGTTAACCCATCCCAAAGTGATTACCCACACCAGCGTTCTCTGCGTGCCGGGAGAACGGCGCGCCAGCAGCAGCGCCGCAGCGCCGCCGCCGACGATGGCCACCGCCCCCAGATTGTGCAGCGCCTGAATGCAGGCATAGAGCAGAAGTTGGGTGCTGAAGAAGAAGCCCGACATGGCTACTTGACCGTAACCAAAATGCACCGGTTGACCCCGATGAGGACGTGCGCCACCGTGGCCTCCTTGATGCAGATGTCATGGGTGCCGGGCGCCAATGTGCCCAGGGAAAAGGTCCCCTTCAGTTCGTGGCTTAATCCGGCCATGTGGTTGTCGACATAGAAGTGGATGTGATTGCCGTTAGGGGCCAGGGTGACATCGTAGGACAGAACCACGGGGACACCGGCACCGATCTCGGCGCCATTGGCGGGGGCGAGGATCTGGATATATTTCAGGCCGGAAGGCGTGGTGCCGCTGCCTTGGGGCATTTTTCCAACGGTGTTGCCGTTCATGGCGAGCTGCAAGGGAGGACTGGCCGCAGCTCCGACCGAAACCATCATCGGGCATAGCGACACAATGGTGACCAACAGGATGCGGCGGATATCGGGGCTCATAAGGCACCTCCAGTGTATGGCCGGACACTACTTCTAATTGAAGTATAGCAGAGGGGAAAGAGAATGCTCCCGTCGTAGTCCGCAACGGATACCGAACGTGCCACACTGCGCTGGCCCATGGGCCAAAAATCCTTAATACGCCCACCACAGGCCCGCCCGAACGCTCCAGCACCCGGTAGATGGCAGCGAGGTCGCGGAGGCGTCGCTCTGCTCTGTCCCTTGATATTCCAGATGGGGCATAAGTTGGTACTATAGATTGTAGGGCACATCATGGGAATGACTTGTGCCGTAATACTCGGACGGAAAGGAGCGCGTTATGCCGCAAAGTAGCGGATTATTGGTCATTGATCTTCAATTTGGATTTTCCCCCAAGCCGGATCTGGTGGACCGTATCAGGGATGCGGCGCAGGACTATTCGGTTGTCGTGGCCACCCGTTTCTGCAATCTGCCCGACAGCCTGTTCCGAACCCGCATGAACGACGGCAACGACGGCGGTGCGGTGATCGACGTGGGGCACGCGGTGGTGATCGATAAGCCGGGTTATGGATTGAATCACGCGGCGATAACCGTCTTGCGTGAGTTTACGGGAATCACCGAATGGGGGCTGGTCGGCAGCCGGACGGGCGCCTGCATAATGGCCTGCGGGTTTTCCCTGTGGGACGCGGGGATACCCTTTCACGTCATTCGCGATCTGTGTGCTTCCGAAAAGGAGCCTATGTGCGGAGCGGTCAGCACGATCCTGCAACAGAAGTTTGGCGTGTGACCACTGCTATTTCTTGCCTATATACACATCCACCAGTTCGCCGGGAAACAGGTTCATGTGTGCCGGAATTTTGAACTTGAAGAGAATCGGCAGCACCCGTACGTCCACCTTTTCCGTCCGCTGGTCCGATAGTTCGATCTTCGGCGTCACGTAGGGCTGTATCCGCACAAACTGTAGCGGTACGCTGACATTGCTGAGTCCGCGAATGAACATTTTCGCGGTAATGTCTGCGGGGGCCGGAAGCCGTGGCACCAGTATTTCATCCAGATAAGCGCGGACCTGCAGATAGCCGGTCTTTCTGCCCATCACCACGACCGGATTCATCCCCTGCGTATAGGTGCCGTAGACTCCCTGGGGGGACGCGTAGCTGCCGATGGCGGTGCTGATGCGCAGGACATCGCCAGTGACCGGCGCCCGCACGACATATTCCCGCAACAGTGCGCTGCTGGACGCGTAGGTTTTTCGCGCCGCGTCATATATGGCTTGTTGATTCCGGATATCGTAACGCCAGGCGCCGGCCCTGGTCAGCGCATACTGCGCCTGTGCCACCTTGAGATTGTTCCGGGCGATCAGGACCGAGTTTTGCACGTTCTCCAGGGCAAGTTTGCTCACCGCCTGGGGATCGATGGCCCTTTCCCTTTGGGTGATTTCCAGTTGTGCCTGCTGGTATTTCAGGCTGGCCCGGGCATATTCGACCTGTTTTTCGGCAATGGTCAGGGTCTCTTTCCGGGGTTCCGCTTTCAATTCCTGCAACAGGGCCAGGGCGGCCTGGGCCTGGGCCTTGTTCTGGGCCACCAGTTCCTTTTGCACGGAGTCATCGATGGCGAAGATCGGCGCGCCCTTCGCCACCGTCTGCCCCTCCTGGACGAAGATGCCGGTCACCCTACCGGATACCTGGGGGTAGATGTTGATGTTTTCGCCATCGGCCGCGTAACTCTCGATGATGCCGTTGGCGAATATTCC
>JAKAVW010000331.1 GCA_021827445.1 Pseudomonadota bacterium | reverse complement strand
TGCGTAAGCAACCACGACCCCCTGTCCCTGACGCAGATAATAGGCGGTGTTCTCCGTCAGAGTCACCGCCGGCAAATATTTCAAAGCCAGATCCATGGCCTTAAGTGGACACTCCCCACGCCCAAGGCCATCGGCAAGTTCCTCCAGGGTCAACGCCTGCGCGATATCAAAGGGACCGGTAGAGGTCCGCCGCAACCCATCGACATGCGCACCACACCCCAGTGCTGCACCAATATCCACCGCCAGACTGCGGATATAGGTGCCCTTGGAACAGCGCACATCCAGTACCAAACGGTCACCGTCCAACGAAATCAGGTCGAGCGCATCGATGCGTACCTGCCGCGCCGCCCGCTCCACCTCCAGGCCTTTGCGCGCCAGCTCGTACAGCGGCCTGCCACCCTGTTTGATCGCCGAATACATAGGCGGGATTTGCGCGATCTCACCGAGAAACTGCGGCAACAGCGCGCGCACCTGCTCGGCGCTGGCGGTAACCGGCCGCTCTTCAAGAATTTCTCCTTCGCTGTCCCCCGTCGCAGTGACCTGTCCCAGACGCAGGGTCGCCAGATAGGACTTGTCCGCGTTGAGAATATAGTCCGAGACTTTAGTAGCCTCACCAAAAAGTAAAACCAGCAGCCCGGTGGCGATGGGATCGAGACTACCCGTATGCCCGGCTTTTTTAATGCCGAGCAGGCGTTTAGCCCGCTGCAAGGCCGCATTAGACGTCACCCCTGCAGGCTTATCGAGGAGTAACAGACCATGCTGACAACTCATGGCAGATCCTCCTGTTCTGGTTCCTGCGTCGGCGGCAGATGCGCCAAGAGTTCCGCCATTTCTGCACCACGATCAAAACGCGCATCGTAAATAAAATGCAAGGGCGGAATGCGCCGCAAGGCCAAACGCTTTCCCAGTAGCTGACGGACTTCTCCGGCGTGATCCTGTAACACCTGACGCACCATATCAGCCCGCTCAGGACCATCCATCAACGAAAAATACACGGTCGCCGAGCGCATATCTGTCGGCAAATCCACCATGGTGATACTGGGGGGCAGCAGAGCCAAATCAGAAGGCATCCCATGCAGACGGGGCAACACCGCTGCTATCTCTTCCCGCAGTAAATGGGCCACCCTGGCGCCGCGCGGATACGCACGATGAGAACTATGCAACACCGCCTCCTAGACCGTTCGCGCCACTTCAGTGGTTTCGAAAGCCTCAATGACATCGCCGTTTTTCAGATCATTAAAGTTGCGGACACCCACACCACACTCAAAGCCTTCACGCACTTCTTTCACATCTTCTTTGAAGCGCCGCAAGGAATCCATTTCTCCGGCATGAATGACCACATCCTGACGGAGCACCCGGACCCTGGCGTTACGCCGCAAGATGCCGTCGGTAACCATACAACCGGCAATCATACCCACCTTGGGCACCCGGAACGTATCGCGCACCTGCGCATGGCCCAGAATACGCTCACGGATTTCGGGAGCGAGCAACCCACTCATAGCGGCCTTCACCTCGTCCACCGCATCATAAATGACGCTGTGATAACGGACATCCACGCCGCTATGGTCAATCAGACGCCGGGCAGGCGCTTCCGCCCGCACGTTGAAGCCGATGATAACCGCCTGAGATGCCGCAGCGAGATTCACATCGGACTCCGTGATGCCACCGACCCCGGAGTGAATGACGTTGACCTTCACCTCGGAAGTGGAAAGGCGCTCCAGCGTCGTGGCCAAAGCCTCTACGGAGCCCTGCACATCCGCCTTAATCAGCAAGTTCAACTGCTGCAACTGACCATCTGCGGCGGCCTCGAACAGGCTTTCCAGCGTCGCTTTCTGATGCTTCGCCAGACGCACGTCACGGAATTTACCCTGGCGAAAGAGCGCCACTTCGCGGGCTTTACGCTCATCGGCCACCACGACCACCTCGTCACCGGCGTGGGGTACATCCCCCAGACCCAGCACTTCTGCCGGCATGCCGGGAGCCACCGACTGCGTCGACTGGCCCGCATCATCCACCAACGCCCGCACCCGTCCAAACTGTGCTCCGGCCAGAAGCATATCGCCCGTATGCAGGGTGCCCTGACGTACCAGCACAGAGGCCACAACGCCGCGTCCACGATCCAGTCGGGACTCGATGACCACGCCCTTCGCCGGGCCGTTCACCTGGACATCCAGATCCAGCATCTCCGCCTGTAACAAAATAGCGTCAAGCAAATCATCGATATGCAGCCCTGTCTTTGCAGAGACATTTACAAATTGAGTGTCACCACCCCACTCCTCAGGTACCACTTCATGCCCGGCGAGTTCCTGGCGTATGCGTTCCGGGTCTACGGACGGCTTATCGATCTTGTTAACCGCCACCACAATGGGCACTTTAGCGGCCTTGGCATGGTGAATCGCCTCGATCGTCTGCGGCATTACCCCGTCATCGGCTGCCACCACCAGCACGACAATATCGGTTGCCTGCGCACCACGGGCACGCATGGCCGTAAACGCCTCGTGGCCCGGCGTATCAAGGAAAGTCACCATCCCCTTGGGGGTCTCCACATGGTAGGCGCCGATATGCTGGGTAATACCCCCGGCCTCACCACTGGCTACCTGTGCAGAGCGAATCCGGTCCAATAGCGATGTCTTGCCGTGGTCCACATGCCCCATGACCGTCACCACTGGAGGCCGTCGACCCATGATCGGTGTCTCCGCAGTCCCATCTTCTACCAAGAAGGCCTCGGGACTGGTAATTCCCACCAACTTCACCTTGTGCCCCAGTTCCTCTACGACAATGGCGGCGGTTTCCTGATCAATCACCTGATTAATGGTGGCCATCACCCCCATCTTCATCATCGCCTTGATCACATCAGAGGCCTTAATCGCCATCCGACTGGCCAATTCACCCACAGTAATCGTTTCGGGAATCGCCACTTCGCGAATGATCGGCGCTGCCGCCCATTCGCTGGCGGCAGGACCGCCCCTGCCGCGGTTTCGTTTGTCTGCGGACTTGCGGCGCCGTGCCAGGGCATCGGCATTGCCGCCCTCATCACCACGTCGCCCGCCCCGTCGGGCTGCACTACTGCGGCGGGCATCATCATCCCCGGCGCGCGCGCCCACCGGCCCGGCTTTCTTGCCTTTCGCTGGCGTCGCCGCGGCAGGGGTTCTGCTGGCCGGTGATGTCGATGCGAGCCGTGCGCGATCCGCACTGATTACCGGTGTTCTGCTGCGATCAGGCCTAGATCGTTCTGAACTGCGCGAAGGTGTCGGTGCCAGCTTCGCTTCAGAGGACGATGGAATCTGTTGCACCGGAGGTTCCATCATCGCCAACGCTGTAGCCCCGTCATGTGCCGGCTGCACTTCCTGTTGATCGGCCACAACTTCCGCAAGCACCTGCGCTGACTCTCCTGTAGAAACCTTTTCTGTAGCCGACACCGGCTCCAGCGCCGACTCCATTAAAACTGGGGTCACCTGATCACCACCTGGAGATTGTTCGGAAATAACAGATTCCACCGCCTCTTCGACCGCCGCTTCTCGTTTGACGTAAGTCCGCTTACGGCGCACTTCTACCTGCACCGTACGTGATTTCCCGGCGCCTACAGACTGTTTGATTTCCGTAGTGCTGGTGCGGTTGAGTGTAATGCGGCGTAACTCTCCACCGCCATCTCCGTGCGCACTGCGCAACGAAGCGAGAAGACGATGTTTGTCATCCTCAGTGACCACATCCTCGGCCGTATTCTTGGGAATGCCCGCAGCGTTCAACTGCTCTAACAGCCGAGCATTCGTTACACCCAATTCAGCAG
>JAKAVW010000330.1 GCA_021827445.1 Pseudomonadota bacterium | reverse complement strand
TTGATGTCGTTCTCGGAAGACTCTCCCCCCCTGGCGGCACCAGAGCAGGTTGTCGGCCGTATTGGCGGGGGGTTATTGGCGATGACGTGATAGTGCGGATGCTCGGTTTCCAGATCGGCCTGATGCGGATAGAGGACCACGATCCGCCGAAATGCCTGGTCGGTCTGTGCCATGCTGTGCACGGTCTCGGCCACTGCGCGGTCGGCATATTGTCCAGGCCGATGCGGGAATGGCGGCAATGGTCACCAGGGTGGACGCATCCAAGCTTGGTAACTCGCCGAATACGCACGGATGGCGGCCAGGCAATGCCCCCTGGGCAGCCGTTCTTCACAGGCGCGGAGGAAATCGAGATTCGCGCTGGCCTGAGCCACATTCCCGGCCCGGAATTCGTCGTGAATAACCATCCCGGCCTCTGCCAGGTCCCCGACCATGGGCATGTATCCCCGCTCGCACTTTAGGTCCACTTCGCTGATCGCTTCTCGGCAACGATCTGGGTGGCATCCCCCACCGGACAGCATCAACACCAAGGGAAAAGCATGCTGGAACGCCCCAAATCCATGGCCGCTGCCGGGCTTGGGCAGATCTCCGTCCAACCAGCGTTCCAAACCCAAACCGAGGGAACACTCACCAAAGAGAATCAACCCGGATTGGGCCGTCATCAACTCTTCCGTCGCCGCGATCTTGAACGGGGGCAGAGTTCGTGCCATGTTGTTCATCAGCCCTCCTGCAAAACCACCCGGTAGGTTCATCTTTTCGTCGGGACCATTATAATGGAAACACATGCAGGCCAAGGCATCCCACCGCATCGCCCGTTGGCAATCGCGGAATTATGGACACTGGCTAGGGAAATCCACTGATGCTTGCTCTACTGCCACCAGCTTTCGGTGGAAGAGGCATATAAAAATTAGCCATGCATCATTTTCATCATGTGAATCCAATTCTCACGTGCGAGACGGTGATAAATAACCTGCTGCGCAGGATCAAGCAGCCGGTACCCCTTTATGTGATACGGGATCATCTCGTAACCAAGATAGGCTTGGGCGTGCCCGACAGCCTGAACGTCATGTATCAACACCCTGATGGAAGGATTTGGTTGCTTGGCATATTCGCGGTACTTCCGATAGGCATTCTTGAGAGCCACGACTCCTTGCTTGGTGTCCAGCATCATGCCCGTTACCAGCATTTTTTCCTGTTTAATCTGTGCTGCGGTCAAATGTAGTGCGGAGGCGTTCATCAGATCCCAGTGCGGTCCAGGATGGAATCGATAAAAATTTCGGGCAAAACCAAAATTATGGTGCACAAAATACATATGCATCTTTTCCAGAGCGGTTGCCTTGCCGGGCACAGCAGCTTCTGCTGTTGTTATCCCCATGGCCATCGCGGTAAATACCATGGTCATTGTCACCATTTTCACTGTCTTCTTCATTTGTCGTATCCTCTTAACGGTAAATTTGTCCTCTACGTAACCCATTGATCATGAGCAATTTTAATCGCTTGGCTAAGTGCTGCCAAGGACTGTGGGAGGTGCATAATAGATCCAGCAGATAGGTGTTTTTCCTGCTTATCATGTAGGGCCATACCTCGGCCCTGGTCATAGGTTAATGACTTGGAGAGTGCGCGCTACGTGCGGCCCACCAAGGGGCGAATGGCGCTCCCATTGAATGCACCTTTGATGAGGTCCCCCTCCCAGTGGTCGGGTACCCCTCTGGACTGAGCATCCTCCGGCCTCTCGCGGATAGAGCGCATGTTTCGAATGCCACCACGGCGATCCTTGCCACGACTCCGGAGCCGCCTTTCTTGGTGCATCTTCCGTAAGGCATCAACCAGCAATTTCTTGATCTCTCCAGCAGAGCATACATAGAAGTGCTGGCAGGTGGTCTTGCGGGAGAATATCTGACTGGAGTTGTCTGGGTAATCCACGAGTAGCCCTCATGCAATCTGCTCCGATGACTAAGCACGTTAAAAATTAAGCAGATTTACCGACTCTGTCAAAGGACTGGGATTGGATCACAAATTCCCCAGGTGGTGGCGCAATCACAATTCCATTACCCAGCGCCAAGTGCTTCAGCCAGGCGGCTGTTGCTCTGTAAGCAATTGGGTACCTTTGCACACTCATGACAAGTGATAAACGGGCCGACAAGATACCCTACCGAGCTTTGCGCAAGCGAATACAACACGGTAACGATCCCCAAGTCATGGCGACGGCCGTTTGCCGGAGATGACTCGGGCGCAGCGTTAGCTGTTATTCCCTAAACCCATAGCCAAAAGAGTTTCCATAAGATGACCGGTAATGCGATAGCGCCCACATAGCGACCCACGATCTGCCCTTTGTTATTCACCAAAAGACTCGTCGGCGTGAGGATTACGCCCCCGACTGCCGCAGCCCCCTGTCTTGCAGCCAAATATACTGGATAATTGATCCCCATCTCCTGCATACGTGCGTGCACCGCACGCGCAGAGCTGCCCGCCACAGCAACACCGACAATGCCGAAGTGCTTGCCCCCAAACCACCGCTGCAAGCGCACTAGGATTGGCGTTTCCGCCAAACAGGCCGGGCAATTGGGCGCCCAAAAATTGAGCAGGTGGATTTTCTGTGGTTGCTTGAATATCTCTGCGTTCTGTCCAGAAAGGGATGTTAAATTGAGCGTTGGAAGTTGCCTCGGCAGCACCTCATCGGCGCGACTACCTCGCCATTGGGTAAAACCATAGACCCCAGCAAGCAGCAGAACCCATATGACGAGTTCGAGCCAAAATCGCCGCCTTCTCAGGAATGCAAACACCCGTCCTCCTTTGCGTCATTGGAACATTACAATCAGATGGTGAAAAAAAGACGCCATGATTCAAGCGATAGCTTCCAGGGCGCGCAATGGTACAAGCCCGCCCTGGAAAGCACCAGTCGTCAGGATTTTTGGATAACTTCCGCACGCAGGCGGATCTTCCCTTGATTCTGCAGATGGGCCAGCAGGGTGGTCACGCTCGCCGGACTCATGGACAGCGCGGTGGCCAGGGCCTCAGGGTCCAGGCTGCCGCGCTCCTCAATAAGTTTTAGAACATCACCTTCCCGGGCCGCCAGCCATTCTTCAAAAAGCTGGTGCAGTTCGGGCTGCGCATAGACCGCCAGTGAAGTGGTGCGATGCATGGTGTCCAGCATTTCCGTGCACATTCCCATGCATGTCCCCATCATCTGTTGCATCGGATTGTCGCCGCCTTCCGCCCCTTCTCCTTTCTGGCCCATCATCTTCTGCATCATCGCCATCGGGCCTCCGCCGCCCTGGCCCATCTGACCCATCATTTTTTTCATCATGCCCATGCCCATGCCCATGGACTCACCGCCGCCTTCTTTTGTCGCTGCAGCGGCTTCCTGCGGACTCTCCGTCTGACCTTCTGGTGCTTTCGTTTCCATTGTAAACCTCCTGAATTGTAGAACTCGTTGAAAAGGGAATGTCCCGGAACCTGCGGAACATCCCCACTTTTCCCGTTAACCGGGAAGCCGGAAAATGGCGCCGTAATGATACGGAGGAAGTTCGACCACGCGATCCAGCAGGAGGCCGGCGGCTTCGACGACGGCGCGCACCTGGTCCGGCGTCATGCGCAGTTCCGTGCGCGGTCCGCGGGCCTGTCCCAGGACCGGCGTTTCTTCCCGAGGGCGGGCGTGCCAGTTGACGACGGCGAAAAGCCCGCCGGGCTTCAGGACGCGGGCGATCTCCCGGGCCAGGGCCGTCTGCTCGGGCACGCCGTGAAAGGTGTTGGCCATGAGGCAATAGTCCACCGGCTCCGGGAGCAGCCGGTGCA
>JAKAVW010000329.1 GCA_021827445.1 Pseudomonadota bacterium | reverse complement strand
CGCCTGCGGGCGTGGCAACTCAGCAACCCAGATGCACGACTACAGGACGCGCCGCTTTATGTGTCCTCTCGCATGGTTCCCTTGGGTGAAGCTGAGGCCGTGCAAGAAATCGCCGCCGCCATCGAGGAATCAGGTGCAGGCAAACCGTCCTCAGTCTGGATTGACACCCTTGCCCGCGCTGCTGCTGGACTGGATGAGAATAGCAGCCGCGACATGGGCGAACTGGTCCGGGCCTGCGATGCCATCCGGGAGCGTTACGGGTGCGCCGTGGTGCTGGTCCACCATGCAGGCCACAATCAAGACAGGGCACGGGGTTCCTCAGCGATTAAGGCGGCACTGGATACCGAAATATCCGCCACTAAGGACGGGCCAGTCATTACCCTGCAATCCACCAAGTCGAAAGAAGGCGAACCGTTCAAGCCCCTTACCTTCCAACTGGCGGGGGTAGATACGGGCTGGAACGATGAGGATGGCGAGCGGGTTTATAGCGCCGTGCTGGAGCCGTGCGACGCACCGGAGCAGGGCGAACAGTTAGGGAAAAATCAGAGCATGGCCGTTGCAGTGCTCCGTGACCTGTTCCGCCAGAGGGTAAAAATAGCGTCCGAAGGGGGCCGAAACCCAGAGAGCGTCCGAATTGGCGTTTCGGACTGGAAAGAGGCAACCCTGCTAAATCGCAACCGATTTGCAGAAGTGAAGAAAGCCCTTATAGAAAAGGGGCTTATCACAATATCCGGCAATTTTGTTGCACTTCTGGAAGCGTCCGAACCGTCCGAAAGCGTCCGAAACGGACGGAATCGGACGCCGGATATAGGGCCGTCCGAACCGTCCGAGAGTCCTTTAGGACTCGGTACGGTCGGACGCACCGGGCGGACAGAATCCGGGCGGGACGATGAAGGGGAAAATTATGAAGAATTCTAACCCATCACCTATGGCGGCATCTTCCCTGCTGGCGGAACTCCGGGCGGCAGGCTTCACACTCGCCGCCGATGGTTCACGCCTGCGGGTGGCGCCTGCTGACTCGCTCACCGATGAACTACGGGCAGGCATCCGGGAACATCGCGCCGGGATTGTCGCCCTATTGGCGGCAGAAACAGCGCCAGCCGTTCGGAGCACTACTGACCTCACCCAGACGCCCAGCGTGCGTCCTGGGCAAGATATGGCCCATTGCGGGGCATGTAGCCGCTTCCTGCCCGATACCATCAACCCAGCGCAAGGGGTAGGACGCTGCGGAATCACCGGCACAGGCCCGCCGTCTGGTGGCTCTGGTTATGAGGCTTGTTATCCATTGGCACCCAGACAGTGCCCCAGCTACGAACAAGGGACAGAGACATGACAGACGAACGATGGAACCCACAAACCGCGCTGCGCCGGTCAGTCGCATTTTTCCGGGCATTGCCACATCTTGAGCGGGCCACCCTTACCACCTGCGGGGGTGAAATCCTGTATATCGCTTTTGACCCGGACACCGACGAACTGGTCAGCGAGGACGCGGAAGGCCGGGAGATTGGCCGAGTGCATTTTGGGGCGAACGCATGAGCGCGTCACAGAGGAACAAGGGCGCTACTGGCGAGCGGGAATTATTCGCCCTTCTCACTGAGCAGCTAGGCGTCACAGTGACACGCAATCTAACCCAGACGCGGGGCGGGGGTGCGGACGCTCTGGACGTGCCGGGATGGGCTATCGAGTGCAAGCGGCAAGAAGCCCTCAGCCTTGCGTCATGGTGGAATCAGGCACAGCGGCAGGCCGAGCAGACGGGCCGCAAGGCTGCCCTGTTCTATCGCCAGAGCCGGAAGCCTTGGCGGGCTGTTCTGGACCTGCACCATATCGCGCCGGAAGTATTCACGGCACCGGGCAGCTTGTGCGAGTTGGCCTTGTCGGATGCCTGCACCGTCATAAGGGAGTCGCTACCATGAAGCGCCGGAAGGAAGTGCCAGCGATGCCACCGGGTTATATGGCCGCACTCGGCAAGCTCTACGGTAAACAGCCCATTGCCGGGCCGGAAAGTGCCCTAGAATCGACGCAAACCACCGGGGCGCTACCAATGCACCGCGAGCGCGTATCTGACATGGCTGACTTGGCTGACGAGCGCGTTTCTGACGCGGTAGACGCTGAGCATATCTGATGCTCCTGATGCTCCTGATGCCGCTGATGCCGTATATCTGATACGGGCAATACCACGCGTCTGATGTGGCTGATGTGGTGTATCTGATACCGCTAATACACGGCATATCTGATGCCGTGGATGCGGTGCACCTGACACGGTGGACGTGGCGCGATGGCCCCCTATGCGGGGCTTTCTTGCGTCATGGGGTGGACTGTTCCGAACGCCGCGCGCGCGATGTGCGGGTGCGTGCGTCATGGGGTGGCAATTTCCCCTCTATAAAAAGAGGCTGTCACCGTGACGATATAGGGCGCTGTCCCGTGGGACACTCTTGGGACACTCAGGGGCGAAAAATGGGCAATCTCAGGAAGCAACCGGAAACAGCGCCAGCGCGTAACAACCTGTTTTTACTTGTCCTATCCATTCCCTTGTGTTGCCGTTATTGGTACGTCTTACCCCTCCTAAGCGGTAGGTCGCGCGTTCGATTCGCGCTCGGGGCACCAAATAAAACAAATGGTTACAATATTTTTCATTTCTTCGTTTTCCCATTTTGTAGCAATTTCGTAGCACCCGGTATCACCACAAGCTTTAGGACAAAGCACGCTTTGGGCGGATCGGCCTGCATTGCCGGAAGCCGCCAGAATACCAAAGCGAAAATTTGATGTATGATGACCGGTGTTTGATGATTTGTGAGGATCGCTCCCATGCGTACCACCCTGGCGATTGATGATGACGTATTGATGGCCGCGAAATGTCTGGCTGGCCAGCAGCATAAACCGGTGGGCGTCGTCGTTTCAGCGCTTTTGCGGCAGGCGTTGCAACCCCAGGCGACTTCTGGCGGCCGTTCACGAAATGGGATTCCCTTGCTGCCCGTGCGTCCAGATGCGCTACCGGCGACGCTGGAACTGGTGAACCAGTTGCGCGACGAATTGCCATAATGACCTTTCTGCTGGATGTAAACGTACTGATCGCGCTTATTGATCCCATGCATGTTCAGCATGACCAAGCCCATGGATGGTTTGCCGCCAGGGAGCATCCCGCCTGGGCAACCTGCCCACTCACCGAGAACGGTGTACTGCGCATCGTCGGTCACCCCCGTTACCCTAATTCACCCGGTACACCAGCAGCGGTGGCACCGCTGATCCAAGGGCTGTGCGCCCTTCCAGGTCATGTGTTTTGGCCTGACCATATCAGCCTGCTGGATATCGGACATATCGATACAGCACGTTTACTGACCTCGGGTCAGATCACCGATAGCTATCTCCTGGCGTTAGCCAGTGCGCATGGTGGTCAGTTGGTCACATTCGATCACCACCTGCTCACGCAGGCCGTGCATCAGGGCACACAGCATCTCCTCAAAATTTGAGGTGTTGCCGTCCAAAGAGGTGATATTTCGGCCGGACAGATAAAGGTTTTCCGGACGCTGAAAGATAGACAGGTTGATGGATACATTCAGGGCCGGATTTGGCCCCAAAGATGTCTAGAAATGGAGTGTAGATTAAACCTTGGTTTGTTTAATTAGTAGTGTCGCGCAATTAAATCCAGTGCGTGGCGTACTACTTTGGCGGTACAATGTTTCTTTAACCTGTTTTTTACGGCGATGACTAAAATATATTTTTGCTGCGGTTGCAGATGCGAAAGCTAATGCTAAAAATACGATCAAAAATAAAATGCCATCAGAAACATTTTTGTGTTT
>JAKAVW010000328.1 GCA_021827445.1 Pseudomonadota bacterium | reverse complement strand
GAGGCGGATAAGGGCTTCATGTGCGACACCGACTTCCACGACCTCTTCATCGGGGAGGTGCTGCTAGGTATCAGCGGCGGTACTTCCGGGGCGCTGGAGCCGGTGCTGCTGCGCAGCCGGGCAAGGCAGCGCGATGTGCTGGCCTGGTTGCGCGGTGAGACCACGGCCACCCCGGCCGAACTCATGGCCTTCAACGGGATTACCGTCGAGAGCATCGTCAATAAAATCCACGGCCTCGACGCCGGATAAGGATGGTAGCGGATGGTCGACGCCGACAATAAAATCATCGTCATCGATGACGACCCCACGGGTTCGCAGACGGTGCATTCGTGCCTGCTGCTCACGCGCTGGGATGTGGAAACGCTGGCCATCGCTCTGCGCGATGCGGCTCCGCTCTTTTTCATCCTCAGCAACACCCGGGGCATGGTGGGGGAGCGAGCGGCGGCGGTCACCCGCGACATCTGCCGGAATCTGCGGGTGGCACTGGATCGAGCAGCAGCGGCGGGGCGGGCGGTGCGGCCTATTCTGGTGAGTCGTTCCGACTCCACCTTGCGCGGCCATTATCCGGTGGAAACCGACGTGATGGCCGAAGAGTTGGGGCCCTTCGACGCCCATTTTCTTATTCCCGCCTTTTTTGAGGGCGGACGCATCACGCGGGACGGCGTGCATTACGTGCGCCAGAACGGTGTGGAAACGCCCGCCCATGAGACCGAATTTGCGAAGGATTCGGTGTTTGCCTTTCATCACGGCTTTCTGCCGGACTACGTGGAGGAGAAGACTCAGGGACGGATTCCGGCGGCGGCGGTGGAGCGCTTCACACTGGCGGAGTTGCGCGCGGGCTGCCTGGGGCACCTTCTGGCCCTGAGGGACAACGTTTGCGCCGTGGTGGATGCGGTGGAACCTGCGGACCTCGCCGCCTTTGCCCGGGATTTACGGGCTGCCGCGGCACAAGGCAGGCGCTTTCTCTTCCGTAGTGCCGCTAGCCTGTTGACGGCGCTGGCGGACTTACCGCCGCAACCTGTGGCGGCCAAGGATATGGCGCAACTGGTGCGCGGTAGCCGGGCCGGTGCCATCGTCGTCGGCTCGCACGTGCGCAAAACCACGGAGCAACTGGAATGTCTGCTCCTGGAACCCGGCTTGGAGGCTATAGAGGTCGATGTGGACCGTTGTGCGGGCGCGCAGCGCCCTGCACAGTTGGAGGCCATTGTGCGGCGAGCGGCGGCGGCTCACGGCAAAGGGCTGGATGTCGTCATCTACACCAGCCGTGGTGAGCGCCGTTTTGCCGATCAAGCTGCCCGTCTGGCCTTTGGGGAGGCCGTGTCGGCCTTCTTGATGGAGGTGGTCCGAAGCTTGCCGGAGGATCTCGGTTTCCTCATCAGCAAGGGCGGTATCACTTCCAACGATGTCCTCAGCGACGGCCTCGCCCTGCGCATGGCGCGGGTCATGGGGCAGATACTGCCGGGCTGCTCTGTGGTGGTCTGCCCCGCCGATCACCCTCGCACCCCCCAACTGCCGGTGGTGATTTTCCCCGGCAATGTGGGGGATGCAGGGAGCCTCGCCCTCGCCCGCCGCCGCTTACGCGGCGACGCCCCTGCGTGAGGTGCCGACCCAGCATGCCAGCGTCCCCCTACCCTACCGCTCTCCTTGCGGAATTGCAGGCGGCCTTGTCCGCGGATGCGGTCTTGCATGGTGCGGAAGATTTACGGCCATATGAATGCGACGGCCTCGCGGCACTGCGCGAGTTGCCACTTTGTGTGGCATTGCCCACGGACCGGGAGGGCGTACAGGCGGTCTTGCAAATCTGTCAGCGCCACGGCGTGGCGGTGGTGCCGCGTGGCGCGGGTACGGGCCTTTCCGGGGGCGCGCGCCCGCTCCGTGATGCGGTGCTTCTCAGTCTGGCCCGCTTACGTCATATTGTCGCCATCGACCGGGAAAACCGAACCGCTCGGGTTCAGCCGGGCGTGCGCAATCTGGCCATCAGCGAAGCGGCCCGCCCTTTGGGTTTGTATTACGCGCCCGATCCCTCCTCGCAGATCGCCTGCAGTATTGGCGGCAATGTAGCGGAGAACTCCGGCGGTGTGCATTGCCTGAAATACGGGCTTACCGTCCACAACATTCTGGAGCTGGATGTGCTGACCGCCACGGGTGAAACCCTGCGGATCGGCAGTCAGGCTCTCGACAGCCCCGGCTACGATCTGCTGGCGCTAATGACCGGTTCCGAAGGATTGCTGGGTGTGGTGACGGAATGCACGGTGCGTTTGTTGCCGATGCCGGAGCATGTCCTCGTCCTGCTGGCGGCCTTTTCCAGCGTCGAGGCGGCAGCGGAGTCGGTCAGCGCCATCATTGCCTCGGGCATCATTCCCGCCGGCCTGGAGATGATGGATCGGCTCGCCATCGAAGCAGCGGAGGATTTTGTCCATGCCGGTTATCCCCGCGATGCCGCAGCCATCCTCCTTTGTGAGTTGGATGGCCCGGCCGTGGAACTGGAGGAACAGCTACGAGAGGTCGAAACCCTGCTCCAACGCCACGGTGCCCGCGCTATCCGCATAGCCGAGGACGCAGCAACCCGTCTGCTGCTTTGGAAAGGCCGCAAGGCGGCCTTTCCGGCGGTGGGGCGTCTGGCTCCGGATTATTACTGCATGGACGGGACCATTCCGCGCCAGCGCCTGGCGGAAGTGCTGGAGCGAATCACCGCCTGGTCCGCCGAATATGGATTGCGGGTCGCCAATGTCTTCCACGCGGGCGATGGTAATCTGCACCCGCTGATCCTTTACGACGCGAATGCCGAGGGACAGCTGCACGCCGCTGAGGAATTTGGGCGCCGCATCCTTGAACTCTGCGTGTCCGTCGGTGGCAGCGTCACCGGCGAACACGGCGTCGGCGTCGAGAAACTGGACAGCATGTGCGTCCAGTTCAACGCCGCCGAACTGGCGCAGTTGCATCGCATCAAACACGCCTTCGACCCCGAAGGTCGCCTCAACCCCGGAAAGGCCGTACCCAGCCTGCATCGCTGCGCCGAGTTGGGGGCCATGCATGTGCATCATGGCCAGTTGCCTTTCCCCGAACTGGAGCGTTTTTGACATAGATCAGAGCCAGACCTTGCAGATGGCCGTACAAGAGGCCCACGCCAGATCCCAACCGCTCGCTATTCGCGGTGGCGGGAGCAAGACGTTCTATGGCCGCCAAACGCCGGCATGCGATCTGCTCGATCTCGGTGGCCACAGGGGCATCATCGACTACGCGCCCAACGAGCTTTTCATCACTCTGCGCGCGGGCACTTCCTTGCAAGCACTGGAGGCACAACTCGCGGAAGCCGGGCAGATGCTCCCTTTCGAACCCCCGCACTTCGGACCCGCCGCGACCATCGGCGGCACGCTGGCCTGTGGGTTTTCCGGTCCGAGCCGTCCCTACGCCGGGTCGGCCCGCGATACGGTGCTGGGCATGCGCATCCTCAACGGACAGGGCGAGATCCTGCGCTTCGGCGGGCAGGTCATGAAAAATGTCGCCGGTTATGATGTTTCCCGTTTGATGGTGGGTGCGCTCGGCACCCTGGGCGTCCTGCTCGAGGTGAGCCTCAAGGTGCTGCCGCGCCCCGATAGTACCGTGACTCTGGTGCGGCCGATGGACCCCGTTACTGCCGTCCAACGCATGAATCACTGGGCTGGACAGCCCCTGCCGCTCTCCGCTACGGCGTATGATGGCGAGCACCTGTATATACGTCTTTCCGGCACCGGAAGCGCCGTGCGGGCGGCACAGACCCGGCTGGGCGGCGAAAGGTTGCCCGATGCCGAGGCGGCGGCC
>JAKAVW010000014.1 GCA_021827445.1 Pseudomonadota bacterium | reverse complement strand
ACCGGTACCTGGACCACGGTGTGGACCGATCTCCTCACCGACCTCGACTACTACAAGGGCCGTGCATACAAGATTGAAGATGTTCCTGGCGACGACACCTGTTTCTATGCGTTTATCGCCTATCCCATTGATCTCTTTGAAGAAGGCTCCGTGGTCAACGTCTTCACCTCGCTGGTCGGTAACGTGTTCGGCTTCAAGGCCGTGCGTGCCCTGCGTCTGGAAGACGTGCGTTTCCCGATCGCCTATGTCAAGACTTGCGGTGGCCCGCCCCATGGCATTCAGGTCGAGCGCGACATCATGAACAAGTATGGTCGTCCGCTGCTGGGCTGCACCATCAAGCCCAAGCTGGGGTTGTCAGCCAAAAATTATGGTCGCGCCTGCTATGAAGGTTTGCGTGGCGGTCTGGATTTCACCAAGGACGACGAAAACGTCAACAGCCAGCCCTTCATGCGCTGGAAGCAGCGTTTTGATTTCGTCATGGAAGCGATCGAGAAAGCGGAACGGGAGACGGGTGAGCGCAAAGGGCATTACCTGAACGTCACTGCACCGACCCCGGAAGAGATGTACAAGCGTGCGGAGTACGCCAAGGAAATCGGCGCACCCATCATCATGCACGACTATATCACCGGCGGTTTCTGCGCCAATACGGGTCTGGCCAACTGGTGCCGCGATAACGGTCTGTTGTTGCACATCCACCGCGCCATGCACGCGGTGCTCGACCGTAACCCGCACCACGGTATCCACTTCCGCGTGCTGACCAAGATCCTCCGTCTGTCTGGCGGCGATCACCTGCACTCCGGTACGGTGGTGGGCAAGCTCGAAGGCGACCGCGAGGCGACCCTGGGCTGGATCGACATCATGCGGGATAGATTCATCAAGGAAGATCGCAGCCGCGGTATCTTCTTCGACCAGGACTGGGGCTCCATGCCGGGCGTTATGCCGGTCGCTTCCGGTGGTATCCACGTTTGGCACATGCCGGCGCTGGTCACCATCTTTGGTGATGACTCGGTATTGCAGTTCGGTGGCGGCACCCTGGGCCACCCCTGGGGCAACGCGGCTGGCGCTGCTGCCAACCGCGTTGCGCTGGAAGCCTGTGTGGAAGCCCGCAACCGCGGCGTGCCCATCGAGAAAGAAGGCAAAACCGTTCTCACCGAGGCAGCCAAGCACTCTCCCGAACTCAAGATCGCCATGGAAACATGGAAAGAGATCAAGTTCGAGTTCGATACCGTCGACAAGCTGGACGTCGCCCACAAGTAAGCACGTTTATCGTGTACCCCGGCGGGGATGCTTTTATCCTCCTCCGGTGGGCACGTCTTGATGCCTAGGAGCTTTTTATGAGTGAAGTGCAGGATTACAAGTCCCGTCTCTCCGATCCGGCGAGCCGGAAGTTCGAGACCTTGTCTTATTTGCCCGCTTTGACCCCGGCGCAGATTCGCAATCAGGTCGAGTACATCGTCTCCAAGGGCTGGAATCCGGCTATTGAGCACACCGAGCCGGAGAATGCCTTTGATCACTACTGGTATATGTGGAAGTTGCCCATGTTCGGTGAAACCGACGTGGATCACATCTTGAAAGAGGCGGAGGCCTGTCACAAGGCCAATCCCCATAACCACGTCCGTCTTGTCGGTTATGACAACTACAAGCAATCCCAGGGCGCCGCTCTGGTGGTTTATCGGGGCAAGACCGTATAAGTCCCGTGCCGTACCTGCAAGGCGCTTCGCGCCGAGCGGGTGCGGCGCTTGTCGAGAACGTTCCCTGCCGACCCTCCGGGTTGCCGATAGCGTGAATGCTCCCGTCAAGTGCCGTATTTCCCTGTCCAAGAATGTTTGTCCGAGGAGAATCATCTCATGAGCGACCAGTTGGCCGAATATCGCATCCAGAAAGAACCCTACTACCGTGCTACCGGTGATGAAGTAGAACTGTATGAAGCCGCCTACGGCGTGCGCATGCCGATGATGCTCAAGGGTCCGACGGGGTGCGGCAAGACCCGCTTCGTGGAGTACATGGCCTATAAGTTGGGTAAGCCGTTGATTACGGTGGCCTGCAATGAGGATATGACCGCCTCCGACCTGGTCGGGCGTTTCCTGCTTGATCCGCAAGGGACCCGCTGGCAGGATGGTCCGTTGACCATGGCGGCGCGTTTGGGCGCCATTTGCTATCTGGACGAAGTCGTAGAGGCTCGCCAGGACACCACCGTGGTCATCCACCCGCTGACCGATAACCGTCGGGTACTGCCGTTGGAAAAGAAGGGCGAACTCGTGCAGGCCCATCCCGATTTCCAGTTGGTGATCTCTTATAATCCGGGTTATCAGAGCCTCATGAAGGACCTGAAGCAATCCACCAAGCAGCGTTTCGGTGCACTGGATTTCAACTACCCCGATCACGAGATCGAGACGGAAATCGTCTCTCATGAGACCGGTGTCAGCAAGGACGTTGCCAGCAAGCTGGTATCCATCGCCGAACGTGCCCGTAACCTGAAGGGACATGGTCTGGATGAAGGTATCTCCACCCGTATGCTGGTTTATGCGGGCTCGCTGATCAGCAAGGGGGTCGAAGCGAAGGCCGCCTGCCGGGTGACGCTGGTGCGTCCGATTACGGACGATCCCGACATGCGCGACGCGTTGGATGCGGCGGTGACCACTTATTTCTGAGTTCTCACGTTCGCCCTGCAGTGGAGAGGTCGTAGCGATCCCGGAGGACGCATGAAACGTCTGGAAGATTATGCGGAACTGCTGGAAGCCTTTGGCGAAGACAGCCAGGCTGTTCTGCGGAGTAACTGGCAGGAGGCTGCCCGGGTTTTCAGCCCCTTGGGCCTGGACCAATATCTGGATGGCGCCATGGGGTTGCGCTCTCTGGGGAAGGGCGACGGGCTGGTGAGTAGTTACCTCGACTCGGCACCGCATGTCGCCCGTGAGGTGGGAGAGGACGCGGTCTGGGAATTGGTGGGTGCCGTTATGAAAATGGCGTCCAAGACCAGTGGCGCGGTGTTGGAGGCGGTCGTGTCCACCAGTCCGACGGCGGCCAATCGTTTGGCCGATCTGGAGCTTTTCAAAAGTTACCTCGGTATGCTGGACCGCCTGCTGGCCCAAGTACCCCGCGCGGTGCGACCGATGCTGGAACATATTGATCAGCTCTTCGGTTATCTGACCCTGGGGGGACTGCGTCGTTGGGCTTTATGGGGCGCGCACGCGCACCGCACGGATTTTGAGGCGCAGATCGCCTACTTTTCCCTGAAAAGTCCGGAAGCGCTGGCCATGCTCCAGCAGGAGCGTAAAGGGACCCTCTTCGTTGACATTCAGCGGCGCCTGCGTATGTATTTGCGGGCTTTGTGGGGGCGGGACTTCTTTCTACGCCCCACCAGCGGTGACTTTGAAGATCGCGAAGGTTACCGGCCCTTCATCGAGGGTATCTTCATCCATATCCCCGATGCCTATGACGACTGGGAAGGTATCGATGGCATGACCCGCTATCGCGCCGTTGCCGCCCACGCGGCAGCGCACGTCGCTTATCTGCCGAGGGCTATTTCCGCGGAAGCGCTTAACCCCGAGCAGATGGCGGTCATCGGCCTGGTGGAAGACGCTCGGGTCGAGGCGCTGGCGATGCGCGCTTTTCCGGGGATTCGGGCCATTTGGCTGCCTTTCCACACGGCAACCGCGGGGCCGGTGGCCAGCCTCGGTCACCTGTTCTCCCGCTTGGCGCGCGCGATGATCGATCCGGCTTATCAGGATAACCACCCTTGGGTGCGGGAAGGGCGGCAAGCCTTTCTGGAGGCCGAGGAGCGCTGGGAAGACCCGCAACTTTCCTGGGATTTGGGCGTGCGCCTCGCGCACAGCTTGCAGAAAGAGCGAATACCTTTCCATGCCCGCACAGATATCCCGGACATCCCCTATCGGGATGACAACCGCTATATCTGGGAGTTTGAGGAAGTGGATTGGGAACATGAAGCGACGATCCTCCCCGGCGCCCAGGTACGGAAATACGTCAACGTCATGGAAATGGTCAACGAGGTGGATACCGAACTGGCCGGTGACGACGCTCAGGAAGTCTGGGTGCTGCAATCCGAGCTTTTCCCCTATGAAGATATGGGGTTGAGCTATAACCAGTTGGAAGGTAAGGAGCCGCTTTCCGATCCTTACCATTATTCGGAATGGGATTATCAGATTCAGACCAGCCGTCCCCATTGGGCGACGGTGCTGGAGCGGCGCCCGCGCGTGGGCGATGTCACTGTCGTACGTGAGGTGCTGGAAAAGTACAAACCCGTTTCCAGCCGCCTCAAGTATCTGATCGAAGCCTTGCAGCCCCAGGGCGTGCAGCGTTTGCGCAAGCAGGAGGATGGCGACGAGATCGATATGGAAGCGGCGGTGCGCGCTCTTGTCGATATCCGCATGGGTCTGGCCCCGGATACCCGCATTCACATGCGCACACTGCGCAAGGTGCGCGATTTGGGCGTGCTGGTGCTGATGGATTTGTCGGAGTCTACCAACGATAAGGTCTATGGTTCGCAGGATACGATCCTTCAGCTTACCCGGGATGCGACCTCCTTACTCGCCGATGCCATGAACCGTATTGGTGACCCTTTCGCTATTCACGGATTTCATTCCGACGGGCGGCATGATGTGGCATATTACCGATTTAAAGACTTTGATGAGGCATATGGTGACGAGGCCATGGGGCGCATTGCGGGCATGACGGGTAAGTTCTCTACCCGTATGGGAGCGGCGTTGCGGCATGCCGGGCACTATCTCCGTCAGCAGCGGCAGAGTAAAAAGCTGCTCTTGGTCATCACCGACGGTGAACCGGCGGACATCGATGTGCGCGATCCGCAATATCTGCGCTACGACGCCAAGCGTGCGGTGGAGGAGTTGGGGCGGGACGGGGTAATTACCTATTGCCTCAGTCTGGATCCCCACGCCGACGAGTATGTGTCGCGAATTTTCGGGGCGCGCAATTATCAGGTGATCGACCATGTGGAACGCCTGCCGGAGCGTCTGCCCATGCTCTACGCCGGCCTGACCCAGTAGCTTTGAAACTGGGGAGGCACCAGCGCTGGCTGGTTGAGTTGCTGCTGCTGGCAGGATTTTATGTTTTTACCCAATGGCGTGGATCCGCAGCCGTGCCGCCCAGGCAATTACCGGTCCTGGTCCTGCAAAGCCCGAGCGGGCAATGGCTGGATTATCAGCCGCGCCGGGGCGAGGTGACGCTGACGCCCACCCCCTACTGGTAAACGGGCAAGGATGTACCGTTGGCCGCTACGTTGGTGCGATTTCCTTACCCATCATCCTCTGGCACTTGCTTTGGATGCATTTATAGATTTCATAGCCTGCCCTCTTCCTGCTTCCGGGGGCGAACCAGCATTGGGGCAGTGGCTCGCACCATGGCCTTATTGCTGCGATGTTGGCCTGTCTCCACCGGGCAGGCGGGTCTGCGATGATGGTGCGCATACAACCGTTCCCAATCACGGCGAGCTTCAGTGGGTTTGGCGCGTGCCAAGGCCAGCATGCCAAAACCATCGTCATCCCAGCCGCAGTCGCTCAGCACGGCTTCGGGCCAGCGCTGCATATAGGCATCGCGCATGACCTTTTTGCCTAATTCGGCCAAATCCTCCGCAACGCCCAGCGCCAGCGCCCGTGTCTCCCATGCATCCCATTCGAATAGCATTTCTTCCGTGGCAATCATGTGGCATTCTCCCGCAGTTGTCATGATGACCGGGTCCGCCAGAACGGTGCGTTGATCGGCGCCCCTGTTTTTTACGGACATACTTTTTAGGTGTAGTTCGGAATTCTGGCAGCGTCAAGGACGCTTTTCGGTATTCTGTACTCTGCGAGCTTGTGCAGAGGTCGCCGGAGCGGCGGCCATATGCTAGTTTATGCGAGGGATGCTTGCTCTTCTGTGGGCAGGATTGTGCTGGGGAGCCAACAAAATGATATGCAGTATGACCGGGTTCGCCCGCTGTGAAAGTCACGGGGCTTGGGGTACGCTGGCCTGGGAGCTGCGCACCGTAAATCACCGTTTTCTGGATGTTGGTCTGCGCCTGCCCGATGGCTTGGGCGCCCTCGAAACGGCGGTGCGGGCACGCTTGCAAAAAACGCTGGGGCGCGGCCGGGTGGATGCCTGGCTGCGTTTTCAGCCTGCGGCGGGCGGATCGTTGCGCCTTAATACGGCACTGGCGACGGAACTGCATGGACTCCATGCGGAACTGAATGATATCTGGGAGCTGGGTGAGACCGCGTTTAATCCGTGGGATGCGCTGCGCTGGCCGGGTTTGGTGCAGGCGTCTGGCACGGATACGGATGCGGAGGCGCTGGAGGCGGAAGTGCTGGCGCTGCTGGACCGGGCGTTGACCGAGTTGCAGGAGGCGCGGGAGCGGGAGGGCGCTGCTTTGGCACAACTGTTGCTGAGCCGTGTGGATGCGATTGCTGGGCAGACTGCAGCGTTGCGTAACCATTTGCCTGAACTGGAAAAGGCGCTGCGCGAACGTTTGCAGGCGCGCTTGCAGGAACTGGTGCAGCAGGTGGACGCGGGGCGTTGGGAGCAGGAGCTGCTCTTTTATCTGCAACGTCAGGACGTAGCGGAAGAGCTGGACCGTCTGGACACCCATCTGACCGAATTGCGGCGCATCCTGCAGCGGCGCGAGGCGGTTGGCAGGCGCCTGGATTTTCTCATGCAGGAGCTCAATCGGGAGGCCAACACCCTCGCTTCCAAGGCCGGAGACAGCCAGGTGACTTTTGCCTCGGTAGAGCTGAAAGTGCTCATCGAACAGATGCGGGAGCAGGTACAGAATGTGGAGTGAAAGCCAATGACGGGTGGAGCGGAACGCGGTATCCTGTGGATTATTTCGGCACCCAGCGGCGCGGGAAAGACCAGTCTGGCCCGGGCGCTGGTGGCGGCGACCCCGCAATTGCGCACCTCCGTCTCTTACACCACACGGCCCCCGCGGCCGGGCGAGGCAGAGGGAACGGACTATCACTTCGTTCCCATGGAGGCTTTCACGGCCATGGCGGAGCGGGGGGAGTTTCTGGAGTATGCCCGGGTGCATGGCAATGGTTATGGCACCAGTGAACCTTGGGTTAAGAGTCAGTTGTTCGCTGGGACCGACTGTCTGCTGGAGATCGACTGGCAAGGTGCGCGGCAGGTGCGGGAAAGATTGCCGGGGCAGGCGGTCAGTATTTTTATCCTGCCGCCCTCTATCGCCGCCCTGGCGGAACGTCTGCGCGACCGCGGCCAGGATTCGGATGCGGTTATTGAGCGGCGGCTCTCGGCAGCCCGAGAAGAGTTGTTGCATTATGACGAGTTTGACTATCTGGTGGTGAATGACCACTTCCAGGACGCGTTGGCCGACTTGCAGAGCATTGTCCATGCCGAGCATTTGCGGCGGAGTTATCAGCAGTATGCACAGCATCAACGATTAAAGGGTCTTCTCGGTATTGGCGATTGATATTGATAAAAAGGTGAATAGACGATGGCACGAGTAACAGTGGAAGATTGTCTGGATCATGTGGATAATCGTTTCGAATTAACGTTGGTAGCGGCGCGGCGGGCGCGGCAATTGGCTTCCGGCGCGATTCCGGAGGTGGAGCCGGGACGTGACAAGAATACGGTCATTGCTCTGCGCGAAGTGGCTGCCGGCAAGGTGGGCCGGGCGATTCTGAATGAGCAGATGCCACCACCATTACCCAACTTCCCCGGTGCGGCGAACCGCGAAGCGGCTGGAGCTGAGGATGTCTCTGGCGAGTGAAAGCGAGCTGGGTGCAATGGTGCCGAGACTGCCGCTGGCAACAGCGATGGGCGAGGTGCTGCGTCTGCCGCCGGTTTCTCCGGCCTTAGAGGATCCTTGCGCGCCCCTGCGCGCGTTGCTCCAGCAATACATGACCCCTGAAGAGGTGGTGCGTGCGCGTGAAGCCTACGAGTTGGCGGCCACCGCGCACGGAGCACAAATCCGGCGTAGTGGGGAGCCCTATATTCATCATCCGGTGGCGGTTGCCTGCATTCTCGCCGAATTGCAACTGGATATTTTCACCATTCAAGCCGCCTTGCTTCATGATGTGATTGAAGATTGCAATATCAGCAAGGAAAACATCATCGAGCGCTTTGGATCCGAAGTGGCGGAGATGGTGGATGGGGTCAGTAAACTCGGTCAGGTACGCTTTGAGACCCGCGAAGAGGCACAGGCGGAGAATTTCCGCAAGATGTTCCTGGCCATGTCGCGCGATATCCGGGTGGTGCTGATCAAACTGGCCGACCGTTTGCACAATATGCGGACCATGGGCGTGATGAAACCGGAGAAACGGCGGCGCATTTCTCGGGAGACCCTGGATATTTACGCTCCTATCGCCCAACGTCTGGGGATTCACGCCATTCGCATCGAGCTGGAGGAAATGGCCTTCTCCCATCTGTATCCGAAGCGCTGGCATACCCTCAATGAGGCGGTAAAGGCGGCGCGGGGCAACCGCAAGGAGGCCGTTCAGAAGATCGAGCACGCCCTGGAGGATCGCCTCCGCCAGGAAGGATTCGCAGCGCAGGTCAGTGGGCGAGAGAAGCATGTCTACAGTATCTATCGCAAGATGCAGAAGAAAGGGATGTCCTTCGGAGACATCCACGATCTGCATGCTTTTCGGATCATCGTCGCCGACGTGGATACCTGTTATCGCGTTCTCGGCATTATTCACAGCCTGTATCGGCCGATTCCGGGGCGGTTCAAGGATTACATCGCCATCCCCAAATCCAACGGTTACCAATCCTTGCATACGGTGCTGCTAGGCCCTTTCGGGCACCCCGTCGAGGTCCAGATCCGCACGGAGGATATGCACCGGGTGGCCGAGGCGGGGGTGGCGGCCCATTGGCTCTACAAGACGGGCACCAATAACGCGCATGCCGAAACCCAGGCGCGCGCCTGGTTGCAGCGTTTGCTGGAACTCCAGATGCAGGGCGGAGATTCCCAGGAGTTTCTGGAGAGCATCAAGCTTGATCTCTTTCCCGACGAAGTGTATGTCTTCACCCCCAAAGGCAAGATTCTCAGCTTGCCGCGCGGGGCGACGGCGGTGGACTTTGCCTATGCCGTGCATACGGATGTGGGGGATCAGGCCGTGGCGGCCAAGGTCAACGACATCTACGTGCCTTTGCGCAGCCTCCTGAATAATGGGGACAAGGTGGAGATTATCATGGCGGCCTCGGCGCATCCGCAGCCGGGTTGGCTGGACGTGGTGGTAACGGCGAAGGCGCGCAGCAGCGTACGCGCTTACCTGAAGACCATTCAGCGGGGTGATGCCGAGTTGCTGGGCCGCAATTTACTGGAGAAGGCCCTGCACAGTCTGGGTACTGATCTGAAACAGGTGGAACCCGCGGATTTTCGGCGGGTGTTGACGACGTTCAATACGCAGGATGAGGGGCAACTGCTGGCCGCCATCGGCATGGGCGAGATCTTCCCGTTGGTGGTGGCTCACAAGCTGCTTCCCGAGGAAGAAGACCGCGGGAAGTTGGTGCAGACGGCGCGCCGCCTGGGGCAGGCGGTGAGTCAGTTGTTACCGAGCCGCCTCAACCGTGAGGGAGCCACGAAAAAGCCGCTGCTGATTCGGGGGACGGAGGGTATGCCGGTGACGCTGGCGCGCTGTTGCCGACCCATTCCCGGTGATCCTATTTTGGGTTTTATCAGTGCTGGCAAAGGCGTGGTGGTACATACCCACGATTGCCACAACATCCGCGAGTGGCGTAAGCGCCGCGACCGTTGGGTGGATGTGCAGTGGGACCCTGAAGCCCCCCATGGTGAGTTTCCGGTGACGATCCGGGTGGTGGCGGAGAGCGCGCGTGGCGTACTGGCCCGCATCGCCACCCTGATTTCCGATGAAGATTCCAATATTGATCATGTGGACATCGAGCCCCAGGATGGACTCTATACGGGCATCACTTTTACCATACAGGCGCACCATCGTGATCACCTGGCTAAAATCATGCGGAGTTTGCGTAGCCTGCCGATGGTATCCCGGGTACAGCGGGTCAAAGGCTAATAAGGAGTTTAATCTATGCCAGTTCCAGTTCAGAGTAATTCAGCACCTCAGGCCATCGGGGCTTACAGTCAGGGGATGGTGCATGACGGCCTGCTCTATCTTTCGGGCCAGATTCCTCTGGACCCTGCTACCGGGCAGATGATGGAGGGCGACTTCACCCTGCAGATTCGGCGGGTGCTGGATAACCTGCAAGCGGTGTGCGAGGCGGCGGGCGGGCGTCTGCAGGATGCCATCAAATTGCAGGTGTACCTCACGGATCTCGGGCACTTCGCGCAGGTGAATCAAGCCATGGAGGCGGAGTTTGCGCCACCCTATCCGGCGCGGGCCGTGGTGCAGGTGGCAGCACTACCGCGCGGCGCGCAAGTAGAAATTGATGGTATCGTTGCCCTGGGTAAGGCGGACTGATATGGAGCGCGCGGAACTGCTTGCCCTGCCCATGCATGTGCTGCTACAGGCACATCCGGCATTGGTTTCGCTACTGGAAGAACGCGGCATTCATTGTGGGGAGTGTTTCATCGCCGAGCGTGAAACGCTGGCGGGGGCGGCCACCATGCATCATGTCGATCTCGACGAACTTCTCGCGGAATGGGCACGTCGCGAGGCCCTGCCGCGCACCGACTAGCATGACGGTAGCGAAGACGGGACTGTATCTGCAGAGTTCCGTCTCGGCATTGCGCGGGGTCGGCCCCGCGCTGGTCCAGCGTTTGCAGCGCATGGACCTGTGGCGGGTCCAGGATATCCTGTTTCATCTGCCCAGTCGCTATCAGGATCGCCGCCTCATATCCCCTATGGCGGCCCTGCAGCCCGGTCAGGAGTGCGCCGTGCTGGGCGAGATTGTCAGCGTCGATCACCAGCGCGGGCGACGTGAACAATGGCTGGTGACCTTGAGTGATGGCAGCGGGCGTCTGCAAATACGGCTCTTTCATATGGTAGGGGCGTTGCGTGGACAATGGCAGATCGGGCGGCAGCTCTGGTGTTTCGGAGAGTTGCGGGGCGGCTTTCACGGCCTCGAAATGGTGCATCCAGAATGGCAGATGGCGGATGTCCCGCAGTTTCAGGCTCCGCGCCACCTCACCCCTTTTTATCCCAGCAGTGACGGCATTACCCAGGCGCAATGGCGGCGCTGGGTAGCGCAAGCCCTGACCCTCCTCGACCAGCTTCCGGACTACCTTGAAAATCGACTGACTCCGCAGTGGCCCAGTCTGCGCGAAGGCCTGCGTCTGCTGCATGAAAGTGCGGACGAGATGCCCTCTCCGCAGCATCCCGCCTGGCAGCGGCTGGCGCTGGAGGAGTTGCTGGCGAATCATTTGGCGGTACGTCAGACGCGGCAGTCGGGGATGATGCAGAATGCCCCTTGTCTGCACAGTAACGGGCCGTTGTGGCAGCGTTTCCTGGCGCATTTGCCTTTCGTACCGACGGGAGCACAGGAGCGGGTGATTGCCGAGATTAACGCCGACTTGGCGCGCCGTCAGCCCATGCGTCGCTTGTTGCAAGGGGATGTGGGCTCGGGCAAGACCCTGGTCGCGGCGGCAGCGGCGCTGACCGCACTGGATGCCGGATATCAGGTAGCGCTGATGGCGCCGACCGAGATTCTCGCAGAACAGTTATATACGCGCTTCCGGCAGTGGCTGGAACCGCTGGATCAGGGGGTGGGTTATCTGGTGGGCAGCCGCGCGCCGCGCGCCCGTCGCGAGACACTGGAAGCCCTCGCCAGTGGCAGGCTTGGGCTGGTGACGGGGACGCAGGCACTGTTTCAGGAGGGAGTGGAGTTCTCTCGTCTTGGGCTGGTCATCATTGACGAGCAGCACCGCTTTGGCGTGGAGCAGCGCCGTCAGTTGTTGGAGAAAGGCGCCATGCCCCACCTGCTGGTGATGACCGCTACGCCGATCCCGCGGACCCTGGCGATGACGGTGCATGCGGATCTGGAGGTGTCGGTCATTGATGCATTGCCGCCGGGGCGTACCCCCGTGGAAACCCTGGTGATGCCTGACAGTCGTCGGCCCGAGCTGATCGGGCGGATGCGACATATGCTGGAGGAAGGGCGGCAAATCTATTGGGTTTGTCCGTTGATTGAGGAATCGGAAATCCTCGAATTGCAGGCGGCGGAGGCAAGTTTTGCAGATCTGCAAACGGCCTTGCCCGGCGTGGCCATCGGACTGATCCACGGGCGGATGCGCGCCGCAGAAAAGGCGGAGGTGATGGCGGACTTTCAGTCAGGCGCTGTACGCATTCTGGTGGCGACGACGGTGATCGAAGTAGGGGTGGATGTGCCCAACGCCAGTCTCATGGTCATCGAACATGCGGAGCGTCTGGGTTTGGCGCAACTCCACCAGTTGCGCGGGCGGGTCGGGCGGGGGGCGCAGCAGAGCAGTTGCATCCTGCTCTATCACCCCCCCCTGAATGGCAAGGCGCGAGAGCGTTTGCGGGTGATGCGCGAAACCCATGACGGCTTTGTCATCGCGCGCAAGGATCTGGAACTGCGCGGACCGGGCGAGTATCTCGGCACGCGTCAGACGGGCATCCTGCAGATGCGTGTCGCCGATATCCTGCGTGACGAGGCCCTGCTGGCTTTCGTACCAGCATTGGCGGATCAACTGCTGCAGGAAGATCCCGATGCGGCGCAGGCTATCGTGCAACGCTGGCTGGGGAACCGGCTGGATTACGGGCAGGTGGGTTAGCGGGAATCTGTCAGAAGATCATGGACCTTGTGCTCAGACTTCCGGTATATTATGAAGTCGTGTGGGTGGAGACATTCGGGGGAGTGTGGAGTGGTACGCAAATTCAAGGGCTGGGGACTGTTGGGAGCGGTGCTGGGTGTTCTGGAATTGGTGGGTTGTGCGACGACGACACACCTGCCCTCGGTGCCAGTACACTCGGTAGCCTACTATGCCGCACAGATTCCCCCGCCGGTTGTTCAGCCGGTGGCGCCTGTAGTCTCTCCGGCAATCTCTGCGCCCGTCGCCCAAGCGGTGCATATCGTCATTTCGACTTCCACGCACTCCCTGACGGTTTACAAGGGTGATGCCGTGCTGGCGACCTACCCGGTAGCCATCGGCTTCAATGGTGCCGCCCCCAAACGGACGCGAGGGGATGACGTCACCCCGGTGGGGCGTTATCACATCGGTTGGGTCAGCCGGGGCACACGCTATGGCCCCTTTATGGGGTTGACCTACCCTAACCGGCAAAACGCGGAGTGGGGGTTGCGTGAGGGCATTATCAATAAGGCGCAATATCGCGCCATTGTCGCTGCCGTCGACACAGGGCAGATACCGCCGCAGAATACCCCGCTGGGTGGTGAAATAGGCATTCACGGCATGGGTCCTCAATTTGCGGATGACCCTCAGAGCAAGGTGTTCCCCGGACGCTGGACGGCTGGTTGCGTGGCACTGTCTAACTGGGATGCGCAGCAAATCGCCGCGATGGTGCAGGTGGGGACGCCCGTGGAGATTGTGGGGAATGTGCGCGGATTTCGGCGCAATATTGAATCAGTCAGTGCTGCCGCCCGGTATAAGTCTGCTGCCGCACTCAATACCACTGCGACGTCGAGGGCTGTTGCGAAGCCCCAGGATACGGCGATGGATACCCTGGTTGCGGCGCTCGCCCCAACCGCAGCACACTGATTCCAGTGTGTTTTCAGTGCTGCCAGTCGGTGTCCTGACTAAACCGGCAGGCCGCTTCCATACAGTCGCCCAGCGCGACGCCCTCTCGCCAGTTGGCCCGGAAGTACAGCCCAGGGTGCCGGGCGCTTAGGGCGTCGATCCGTCTTACCCGATCCAGATGCCCGATTTCGTACTGTGGGATGGCTTTTGGCCAGATCTGACGGCGGCTGAAAATGGGGTCGCCGCTAATCCCCAGCAGCGGACCGATCTCGCGTAACACCGTTGCCAGCAGATCATTATCATCCCGTCCGGCAAGATCATTCTGACTGCCGCCGATAAAGGCGGTCAGCAATACCTGATCCACCGGTGCGCGCCCGGGAAAGAGGGTGGAGGAGAAGAGCACCCCCAGTGTTTCCAGACCCATGACCCGCGGAATCAGCATGCCGAAACCATCCAGCGGATGTTCTACCTGTGTGCGCTGAAAACCGATGGACAGGCTGCCTACCGCGGGATAAGGGATGGCGTCCAGTTCGTGAGCAAGTGCAGCATCCGTTGGTGCGAGCAGCTTGGCCGCGGCGCCTGCGGGCAGGGCGAGAATGAGCCGTTTGCTTTGCCAGGTCTGGCTGCCGCTGCTGACCTGCCAAATGCCGTCGCTGTTACCCAATTGATCGACTGGGGTGTTGCAGCGCAGTGCCGCGCCGAGTGTGCTGGCGACCCTGAGCGGGAGGACCTGCAGACCCTCCCGAAAGGAAATAAGACGGGTTTTCGGGGTGTCAGGTGTTTTTCTCTTCCGGGCGCGCAGTGCGCCGCGCAGGAGTGAGCCACCGTCTTGCTCCAGCGCCACCAGGCGGGGAAGGGTAGCTTGTACCGAAAGACGTGTGGGATTGCCGGCAAAGACGCCGGAGACGAAGGGATCGACCAGCCAGGTGAGTGCTTCATCCCCGAGTCGCCGTCGCACAAAATCAGCAACGCTTTCCTCACCATCCTGCACCCGACGCGGGGCTCGAAAGGGCTCACCAAGGAGACGCAGACGGCCGCGCCAACTCAGCAGATTGCCGCCGAAAAGCACACTCGGTCCCAGTGCGACGGGCTGCCGATGGCGATTAAGGATATAGCGGCGCTTGGCGAGCGGGTTGGCTTCGACAATGTCTTCTTCCAAGCGCAGCTCGCGAAGCCATTCCGGGACGATCTGGCCTTTGAGCAGGAGCGAGTTAGGCCCCATATCCCGCAGATAGCCCTCTTCTTGTCGACTCTGCAGTTTGCCACCTGGCTTGGCGCCTGCCTCCAGCAGCAAGGGCGACCAGCCCTGTTTGCGGAGGAAATAGGCCGTGGCCAGACCGGAAATACCCGCGCCGATAATGATGACGTCTTCCATAGGGTTATGACTCCTTACCCAGGTAGTAGGGGCTCCGCAGGTACCAGCCATGTACGTGGCGCAGCAGGGCGATGAGGACGGCGGTGACCGGCAGTGCGAGCAGTAGGCCGACAAAGCCGAAGAGTTCGCCGCCCGCGAGCACAGCAAAAATGACAGCGACCGGGTGCAGGCCGATGCGATCCCCCACCAGATAAGGGGTGAATACCATGCTTTCCAGTAGTTGGCCGATGCCAAAGACGATGAGTACCCAGAGGATGGGCAAAAAAGCGCCGGTTTGCACATACATGGCCAAGCTGGCCATGGCTATCCCGCTCACGACGCCGAGATAGGGCACAAAGCTGAACAGTCCCGCCACCAGACCGACGAGGATGGCGGTTTGCAGGCCGATAATACTGAGGCCAATGGCGTAACTGGTGCCGAGGGCCAGCATCACCAGGAGCTGTCCGCGCAAAAAAGCCATGAGCATGGCGTCCGCATCACTGGCCAGGTGCCGAGAAATGGGCAGATAGTGCGGGGGAATCAGTGCGGCAATACGGGCAATAAGACGTGGCCAGTCGCGCAGCAGATAGAAACCCAGAACGGGCACTAAAATGATGCTGAGTACACTGCTGATCAGGCCGGAGCCGGAGCTCAGTGCTACCTGCAGACTGCGTCCCAGCCACCCCGCCAGTTTCTGGGCATTGGCGGTGGCGTAACGGGTGATGCTTTGGCTATCGAGGTGGATGCCGATTCGTGCGGAGAACTGTGGGATGATCTGGCTTTGCAGAAGTGCTGCATATTTTTGCAGATATTCGATGAACAGCAAGGATTGGTGACGGATGACGGGAAGCAGGGCCATGGTGATTCCTGCCAGGATCAGGATGACGAGGACGAAAACCAGTGTGGTGCCCCAGGTTCGGCCGATTCGGTGGCGTTGCAGGCGGGTCACCAGCGGATTGCCGAGATAAGCGAGGATGCCCGCGATCAGAAAGGGGCTGAGGATGGGGGAGAGACGATACGTCAGCCAGCCCAGCAGAATAAGGATGGCCAGCACAAAAAATCGTTGCATCGTTCGCGAAGCCCCCTCATCCAGTATTTAGCGGTTATGAGGTCAGGATAACCTAGTCCGGTGCGGCTTCGCTACAGGACTGCATCGGAGTGTCGGTGGCCCCGGAGATACGGTATAGTCGTGCGCTCTGAAAGAGACAAATATAGGGTCGTCACCAGTGTGCCGCATTACGGGAGAGCCAGGGATTTTCATGGGCACGGTTATAACAGACAGAGGGGGCAGGTGTATCTGTTGCTGTTCCAGCAGCAATGTCGTGAACCAGCGGAGTGATCAGGACGCTGCTGGTGCATCGGGATAATGGGCGTGCTTTTTATCCATTCTTTGACCTGGATGGGACAGACCAGCGAACGTTTTATTCCCAATCCATATAGGTGCCATGTTTCTGGTATGGGTGCTTTTTTATCTCAACAGAAAGGAGATTGATAAATGGAAAAGGCGGAAGCCGCACTCAATAAACGCGAACGCCGCACCGTATTTTCGCTGGCAGGTATTTTCGGGTTACGGTTGTTGGGTCTTTTTTTGGTGCTGCCGGTGTTTTCGGTTTACGCACACGGGTTAAAAGGGGCATTGGAACATCCGGTGCTCATTGGTATTGCTCTGGGTGCTTATGGTTTGACCCAGGCAATTTTTCAGATTCCGTTTGGCAAGCTTTCGGATAAGTGGGGACGCAAGCCGATTATCGCAGCGGGTTTGGTTATTTTTGCCATTGGCAGCGTGATTGCGGCACAAGCAACGAGCATTGAAGGACTACTCATTGGACGTATTGTGCAGGGCGCTGGTGCCATCGCCGCTGCAATCATTGCGCTGACAGCCGATCTGGTTCGCGAAGAGCGCTGGACCAAAGCGATGGCGGTGATTGGGATTACCATTGGCATCAGCTTCAGTATTTCGCTGATACTATCGGCGCCGTTGGCGCACTGGATCGGTGTCAGTGGCATTTTCTGGCTGATGGCGATCCTTTCTTTGCTGGCTATTGCGGTGCTCTATCTAGTGATTCCGGAGGCTCCTGCCCAGTTCCATCGAGATGTGGAAATGAATCCGGCGATTCTCCGTACGGTATTGCGTGACCCGAGCCTGTTGCGCCTCGATTTTGGTATTTTTTCTTTGCATACGGGTTTGATGGCCATATTTGTAGTGCTTCCATTGGTGTTGATTGATCCGGATCATCCGTTGCTGGTGCTGAGCGATCAATGGATGTTGTATCTGCCGGTAATGTTGTTGTCTTTTATCGCCATGCTGCCAATGATTGTTGTTGGCGAGGCTAAGCATAAGCTGAAGGAAGTCTTTATTCTGGCTGTCGCTATTCTGCTGGTCTCAGTCGTGTTGATGGCTTTTTCTGCACATAACTTGTGGTTGATTGCTGTTGCGCTGTTTCTGTTTTTTGTTGGTTTTAACGTGTTGGAGGCGAGTCTGCCTTCCTTGGTGGCCAAGTTCTGTCATCCGGGGGCCAAGGGGACTGCGACAGGTGTGTACACCACGTCTGAATTTCTCGGCGCGTTTTGCGGCGGTTTGTTAGGCGGTCTGCTTTATATACCGGGACAGCATAATTACAGTGATATTTTTTGGGCAGTAGCCGTTATCTATGGGATTTGGCTGGTGGTAGCTCTTACCATGCAGCATCCCCGTTATCTGGCTACCCGTATTTTTCCACTCTCTCCGACGGCGTCGGTGCAAGAAAACTTGCAGGAGCGTTTGCTGCAACTACCGGGTGTGGCGGAAGTGGCTATTTTCACCGATGAAGCGGCGGTCTACTGTAAGGTGGACAGCAAGGTCTATGATGAGAAGGCAATTCTAGACGTGTTGACATCTGATTGCTAATGGGTGGCAGGGCGCATATGCGCCTTTCTTCGGGGTGACGGCCATGGCACCCTCTACACTGACCTACCGATACCCGTCTGCCCGAATCCGTTTATCCCGCGTAGCACTGCAAATCAATCTGTTCAACCATCTGTTCGTTATGGTGTTTTTGGATGGGATCTGGTGCATCCTTCCCTGATCTGGTGAGCAGCCTTGCCGTGAGTCTGTAAGAGTTCCGGCGAAGCAACGACTAAATAGATTGAGGACGATAGGGAATAAATCTACCGTGATGGGGGTAGTTTTATAACAATGTCTTATTGTATAATACCGCCTGTACGTGGTGCAGGAACCACGCTAAACCTCGATATTGTGTTCCAAAGCAATATCGCCATGGCTAATTCTCCAGCGGTTAAGTACTCTGATATGGAGCGTGTGGAAAAATTATGGACAACCAATCTCGCATGCGGCGCATTCTATGGAGCACACTCAGCGCCCGGTTTGACCGGAATGAATCTCTGGCATTGTTGCTGCGGTGGGAAGGTGCCTACATGGGAGGTGCCCTGCGCACACCGACCACGACCAGCATTGAATTTGTACGCAAAGAGATTGGGTCGGCTCTCTCAGAGGGCGATCGCAAGGGCTTGATACAGGAAATTTTCTCACTATTAACCGTTGATGAAACTTTCCTCGGCCCGGACCCCATCATTCACCTGCAGAGTCTCCGGGAGGCTCGCGCCAACCAAGAGACGGCGGCTTTCGTATCTCAGCAACCTGTGGCACCGCCACCGCCACCGCCACCACCACCACCGCCACCGCCACCGCCACCGCCACCGCCACCACCACCACCACAAAGCGCAAAGCGCGGGCGCTATGGACTTGATGACGATATGTTTTCCCAGATATTTCTTGATCATGATTGAGCATGTTTTTGGATGGAGAATCAGATGGCGCGCGAAAATACGTTGACTCGGGAATTTTTACGGCACTTCATTCCTGCAGTACTGCTTAATGCTGTGTTGGTGCTTGGTATTCTCGCATTGGGACAGTACCTGCTGATCCGCCAGGCGGAAGATCAGGAGCTTTCCGCCATACACAATGAATTTCATCAGCTAACAGCGGTTTATGCGCAGCAGGTCCTTGGCGCCGCCAGTGCTCTGGCAGGCAATCCAGGCGTGGTGGCTGCTTTTGCTACAGCACCTTCCGCAAGTCAACGTACCCAACTTGGCGCAGAGTCCGATAGCTTGTATCGCGCTCTCAAGGCACAATACGGCCATGCCATCGTGGTGTTCATCGCCAACCAGCACGTATTGTATCGAGCAAATAAACCAACATTTTATGGAGATCATATACTTCCACGCCCAGATATTTCTGAGGTAATAAAAACTGGTTTGCCGGTGGCTGATCTAGGACTGCTGAAGATTGTTGGTTATTCTGTAAATGGCGTTGCTCCTGTGCTTTCTAATAACGGTAACGCGATCGGGGTTGCCCAAGTCAGTCTGCCCATTGCTTCGTTATATGGTCGCATATTGCACGATATTCCAGGGAGCCGCATAGCCATCCTGATCCATCACGGCGTCACTCCATCGAATAAGTTTCAGGGCAAGGCAGTGGGAGACAATGTTTTCAGCTATGTCAGTTCTCCAGACTTTCAGGAATATATTGCCAAGCATCCCAATGTGTTACATGCGAATTATACTGGCATTGCCATGTTTAAGAATGGTGAGTTTTACCATCTCTTTGTGATTCCTCTGACGGGATATGATAAGAAACCTCTGGGTCTTGCTGTATTTGGTTACAACGTAACAAACACGCTACGCATCGCAGCGATTACGCTTGGTGCATCTTTGGCTTTGAGTGCTTTAGTATTTCTCTTGATCGGACTCAATCTGAAACACTTTGTCGAGCGGCGTATTCTTGCCCCGGTAGTGGAATTGGCGAGGCGGCTGCGGGCCATTTCTCTGGGGGAGCGATTGGAACAATCGGTAAAACAGACGGAAACGAATGAGATCGGCGTTCTCCAAACAGCGGCGGAGCGACTGCGCAAGACTTTGCTCAACATGCTGAGCCATATTAAAAAACCGGATTAGCATAATTGCTCCGCTGCACCGGCAGCGTGGATGCTGATATGGGATTCTTAAGGACCATTGACGCATCCCGTGTCGAAAGCGGCCTCGGCTTCGCTGCCGGTAGCTTTGGCGGGGTCTTCCACACCCCAGTGGGCGCGGATGGCCGGACCCAGATACGCCGGGCAGGTCTCGCCGGCGGCTCTGGCGCAGACGGTAATGGCGACGTTGGGGTGACGGTTTCCGCTGCACCGTGACCAGTCCCGCATGTTGCAGGGACTTGAGATGAAAAGAGATACCGTTGTGCGCCTGCTCCAGATGCTCGGCAATCTCACCAGACACCATGCCTGCGGGTTCCTGCTCGACCAGAAGTCGGAAAATATCCAGCCGCACCGGCGACGCGAGCGCCTCCAGGCAGATCACAATCCGATCCCGTTGTTCTGTCGTATCCATAAATAAATCCACGAGCTTTCATTGAAAAATTGACAAAAACTGGTCGCTCGTCAAGACTTTGTCATTGCCACGGGGTTTGTGGCCGATACCACCAGTACCACCAGCCTGCCGCTGATGATCTCTAATCTGGTGAATATCGTCAGCGCCAATTATTTCAATATTTCTTTTGATCGCTATGCCCTGGAGATGATTCCGGTAGATCTGGCGGCGACGCTGCTGGTGCTCTGGATCGCCTTTCGGCGGGTGCTGCCGCAGCATTACGGCACGGCGCATCTCCCGGAGCCGGCAACGGCGATCAAGGACCATCTGGTGTTTCGCGCCAGTTTTCCGGTGTTGGGTCTGCTGCTCATCGCCTATTTTGTGACCGCGCAGTGGCAGGTACCCGTCTCTGTGGTCACCCTTACGGGTGCCTTGATTCTGCTTGCCCTGGCGGGCCGCTGGTTTCAGGGTGGACGCGGCGCCCAGATTTCCATACGTAAGGTTTTGCAGGATGCGCCCTGGAAAATTGTGGTTTTCAGTCTGGGTATGTATCTGGTGGTGTATGGGTTGCGCAATGCCGGACTGACGGACTATGTGGCCCAGGCCCTGCACTGGTTTGGCGCCCATGGGCTGGTCGCTGCCGCCCTGGGTACGGGTTTTCTGGCGGCGTTGCTCTCTTCGATGATGAATAACATGCCAGCGGTGCTGGTGGGCGCGCTGGCTATCCATCACGCGTCTGCCGCGGCGGACCCCATGGTTCGCGAGATTATGGTCTATGCCAATATCATCGGTTGTGATCTGGGTCCCAAGTTTACGCCCATCGGCAGTCTCGCCACCTTGTTGTGGCTGCATGTGCTGGGTCGCAAGGGGGTCACCATCACCTGGGGCCAGTATATGAAGACTGGACTGCTGATCACACCGCCGGTGCTTTTGGTGACTCTGCTGGCACTCGCCTGGTGGTTGCCACTGGCTTGAAAAAACCCTTTCCCATCCTCATGTAGCATGACATGGAGATGTTGGCCCTATAGCGGCCAGGGAGGGTGTTTCATGAATCTCGTCAGACCAGCAGCGGTGGCCGGCATGTTTTATCCTGCCGAGGCTGCCGTTTTGCGGACCGAAGTAGAGCGTTTACTGGCCAGGGCTGAACATGCCGGTGAAGCGGCCGCTGCCCCATGGCCCAAGGCCATTATTGTCCCCCATGCGGGCTACATCTACTCGGGAGCGGTAGCCGCTTCCGGTTACGCCCTGTTGGCCAAGGGGCGGGGGCACATCCGCCGGGTGGTGCTTTTGGGACC
>JAKAVW010000327.1 GCA_021827445.1 Pseudomonadota bacterium | reverse complement strand
TTTTACCTTTTGCAGGCAGTTCTAGTATATTTTTCCAACTGTGTTGGGTTATCTGTTCATCAGCAGATTCGGTATGGTTCACGACTAATTTTTCATTTTCCATTGCTTATTCCGTGGGTAGTCTATAACCTGACCCGGTCGTCCTGCCGGTTTCAGCAGACGGCTCGTCATCAGCCCGGGTGCTCGCCCAGCAACCTTTATCGCGGCGGTAATGTTAGCGCATGAAGTGTCACCGCTTGTTTACTAAAAAGCTACAGACCCCTCCTCAAATGCCGGATGAGGCATGCCGTTCGTACCCTTGGCAGACGCATCGCTGGCAAAGCGCGTTTCCGGGCATATTTTGCGAGCGCTGGGCGAGGGTGGCTGCCACCGTACTCCATTCGTTACTGACGTGTCCCTGCGCATGGCTGCTGGAGAGCTGGCAACCTGGTGCACAGGAAATTAGCGAAACTTATATCTGCATAGAAATATGATTCATTAAAGGAGCTGCAGGGCGCGGCTATGTGCCTCGCGCTGATCACCCACATCGTGAAATATATCGTTTAGCTACTATGCTATGATTTGGTATGAAGGCTTTTTGCGATTGTTTCCCCTGCCTCTGCTTCCGCGCTGTGCTCGATCGCCTTAGTCATGGGCCCGGCTGTTTTTGGCGGTCCCTGCTGTTCTTCTTCCTTCATCGCCTGCCGGAAACTTTTTATAGCGGAGCCTAGATCCCCCCCTATATTCTTTATTTTTGATGTTCCGAAAAGCGCCATAACAATCAACAACAAAATGATCAAATGTGGAAGACTGAATATATCCATGGTCATGTCCTCACTGGTTGATTCATGCCATTACTCTGGTTTGTCCAACCAGGCAATGCCTCCACTAATATCGCCAACATTAAATTTTATTAACACGTCATACCTGGCTGACCGTATGCACTAATTTACCCACCATTGATCATGGTATACTAATTTTGACAGGTTGAACAAGGTTGATGACCGTAGGTCGGTGGGCGCCGGATGCTGCACAGTGACAGCGGCGTTCACGGGCATGCAGGTGCCGGGGTGGTCTCAACGGGGAAAACGTGACATTCTCCTGTTCAGGAGGCTACGAGCCGCTTATGATACCTTCCGGGTCACTACACTTAGACTAGGCATGTGGAGCGTTTTATCACGATCGCCATTGTGGAACTTTCCCATTGAATATGGGGAGATACTGGATATCTGACGTCCGCCATGGAGTGATCTGTGCATGCGCTGCGGCCTGATCCACTACCTTTTGTCCATAGCGCGCAGATTATGGAATTGGTCGTTCACTCCTGGTGCCAGAGAGTTGCGCGACTTGACGGCTTATGGGGTTGCCGGTGCGGTGCTCTGTGGTAGTGCTGCCTATCTGGTATTATCCCATAATACCTTGGACATACTGGCAGCGGCAGCGAATGGTCTTCTTTGGGGCATTATCATTGGTTTGAAACTATGACTAAATACTTTTCAAGGCCGCAGCTCCGACCAGACATAAATTCACGAACTGTGACGACGATAACTCTTTGTAAGAAGACATAACACCAGTTAGCGGCTCTGCCGTCCTTTAAGAAACCATCCAGGCCTGCGAAAAAACTGAGCCAGTCTGGCGAAGAAAACGCGTGCGGCCACGTTAAAACGCGGGATGCGGGTCACCCTGGCAAGAAAATGACCGAAAATGACCATCCCTACCGCAGGCACGAGAAAGAACGCAATGACTCCCCATACGAGCAGCTCCGGAACGGTTTGATTGTTAGCCTGCGCAACCTGTTCTACCGGTGATGGGGGTTCCCATTCTTTGTTTTCATTGATGGGCGCTGTACCCATCCGGGCAGGTAATGAACCGTGCATGCCGGTGAGTTTTTCCGCGCGCATCGCATCAACAATGGCGACGTTCTCCAAATCCAAGTAAGTGGTGGTTATCGGCCACCCTCGCCAGACTTTGACTTCCATGCCGCCGCCCTCTTTCCAGCGTGCTATGACTGGCCCATGGTTGATCTTGCCGGTTATACTGCTGGGCCGTCCATACTTATACGTAACCATGGTGATAATATCTTGGACCTGCCCAGTGTCGTCGAAGCTGGGAAATTTATACTCGGCAAGCGCAAACCGGTTATGTCTGTCATACTCCACAGAAAACATGCTTGCGCCTTGCAGTTGTGGCATCTGCCCGTTTATCCGGTAGGTATCGAACCATTGCTGGGGGCCATTCGGAATAGGGGGAAGGCCTGCTTTTTCTAAGGCGGGTGTCAGTGTCGTGCGCGTCGCATCCTGCAGAGGAACCCCAAAAAGCAAAAGAGGCGCAGCCATCGCGCTTCCGAGCCAAGCCCATAGCGATATGGCCACAATAAAACGCATCCTGATCAACTGTTCACCCTCCCCTACTCATGGATATACCCGACTGTCCATACTCCGCATGATGGCCATCGCTGCTTCATCTTGTGGGATACGACATAGAACGCGCTCAGAACAGGTTGACATCGTAGGACATCATGGGCGATGTCGGCCTTGCACAATTTACTTTTTATAGCACGAGCTCTTTTTCCATACAAACCAGGACAGCCGTCTTCCACGTCGGATGTGCCGGGGGGCAGTAGTTCCCCCGCAGTCGCGCAAAGATGATAGGGGAACAGGTAACATGACCGCTGGTGTTCGTGAGGCAGCGGATCCGGTGCGTTATCTATTTTTATGAAGATCATGTACGTTAAAGCATCAGGCTAGAACTCTTCCCGCCAGCCACCATGTCCCGAGACCCCATGTGCCCACCCATGCTACAGCGCCCACCGAACTCCAGACGGCAAAAACCGGTGTTCCCTGACAACGCCATTATGAACAGCATTTGTCCGCCCCGCCAAGATGTGGGGCCAACTTCGACCGCTGTACGACCTCCCCCAGGACTACCCCGGATATCACGGGTACCGCCATGAGCTTCGTCGTTTTGCGCTCAGGCGGAGTCCATAATCTTGTGGGATCGGGTAATGGCGAAAGGTCCAGTGGCCGCAATCTGTAAAGGTTTACTGTATAATTCGATCGTCAGCAAGAATGCACAGCGGTATTGTATCGCCACACGTATTGGCGGTTATTTTCGGTGCCGGGGTAGGCCCGGCCACCGAGGATTTTAGCAACAACCATACACGCGATTATACTACACCCATGGTTTGCCAGCCTGAGCCCTCCTCTTTGTCGATTATTTTCTGATGACCGCGTCCAGCGTTGAAGGGCGGACCTTGGTATTGGCCTTTGCATATACGCATTACCTACGACGGCAGTATAAGTAATTGCCCAACATTTGTTGGAGCGAAGCATCTTTGGGTAAAATCGCCTCAGAAAAACGCCGCGATCCTCTTTACGTTAAAAATTTTCCTATTATACTAAAGTTTCGTGGGGATTGGTCTTATATTTACCATCCAGGGAATAAGGGATGATGTTATAATCACGCTACAGATAAACAAGGAGGCATCATGAAACTCACGTCACGCTATTTCGCTACCGCCTTACTCGCCGGTACCATCGGTTTGATAAGCAGCACCGCCGCTTGGGCCTATGCGGGCCAGCAGTATGCTCAGGAGGCACGCATCAGCCCAGACAAGGCGGAGACCATCGCCATGAATGCCAGTAGGCCCTGCGGATTTCGACTAAGCAAGGGCTTTTTTCATCCTCTGCAGGCAAAGACCATCGCCAAACAGACCTGCCCCCCGAATACTGCCAAAGTCACCGGTATGAAGTTGGAAAAAGCCCCTGGCGGTAGTGGCCTGCGTTATGTTGTGGACGTTAGTCGCGAAGACCTGATGTACACTATCTCCATTG
>JAKAVW010000013.1 GCA_021827445.1 Pseudomonadota bacterium | reverse complement strand
GATCACTCGCTGCCCGGCCAGCACCATGGTGGCCGTGCTCGCCAGCCAGAGGATGGCACTCAGGGTCAGCAACAGCGGCCAGGACGGATGAAAGCCCATGTGCCAATGGAAAGACTGGGGATTGACCACTTCGATCAGGATGACGCTGATGGCCATCCCCAGCGCGCCGCCGATGAGTATTCCGAGGAGCGAAAGGACGCTGCCCTCGGCAAAGAGCAAGGTGCGCAGATCACGCCGCCGCAGACCCAGATGCCGCAGCATGGCGAATTCGCTGCGGCGCATCAGGGTCTGCGCCCCGAAGCCGCTGCTCACTCCCAGCAGCCCGATCACCATGGCGACAGTCTCCAGTGCATAGGTGGCGGCAAAGCTCTGGTTGAATATTTGCAGGCTCTTGCTGCGAATTTCTTTGGGGGTCGCGACCGATAATTGGCCACCATCGGGCAATTTCTGCCGCAAGGTGCGGATGGCGGCCGGTATCGCGGCGCCGGGACGCAGCCAGAGCGCGACGCCGTTGACCGCATCGTCTCCGGACCATGCGCGGTATTGCTGAATGGGTATGGACACTGATCCCTCCTGATAGGCGTAATCCCGATAAATACCGGCGATGGTCACCGCTCGCTCCTGCCCACCCAGCGGCAGATGGATCACCTGCCCCGCCTGCCAGCCACTGAGGCCCGCCAGAATCTCCGAAATCCACACCGGCGGCGGCTGTTGTGGCCCGACCCTGACCGCATGGAGTACCTGCAATTCCCGCTCTGGATCGCTGATGTTCATGCCCCGCGCGAGCAGCATCACCGGTGGATGTCCCGGCAACAAATTCAGGGTGACTCGCCGCAGGGGTGAGCAGGCGCGGACATTAGGCAGTGCGCAAAGCTGGTGCGCTACGCCATGGGGGAGGAATGCGTCCCTATTCATCCCTGCCTGTACATAGAGGTCCGCGCGTAAGATGTCGGTCAGCCAGTTGGCGACCGAGTCGCGGAATGAACCCACCATCACGGCCATGGCCACGACCAGACTAAAAGCCACTACCACTGCAGCCAGGCTTTGCGCCGCCCGCCCCGGCGCGCCCCGCAGTTGTTCCAGGGCCAGACGCCAGACGGGTGCATGGGGCAGGGGAAAGAGCCGGGTCAGTACGCGCAGGAGCGGTGCCAGCAAAAAGAGTAGGGCGAAGAGCAGGCGGGCTACCGCGCCGTAGGCCAGATAAGGGATGCCGTGGATGGCCGGAGCTAAAGACCCTGCCAAGGCCAGTCCCAAGAGCAGCAGACCTATCCAGGGATGCTGACGCTGCTGATGGGCCTGCTCTTCAGAGCCGGCACGCAACGCCAGGGCGGGGATCGCCCGGCTGGTTTCCCAAGCCGGTAAAAAGGCGCCGGTCAGCGCCGCACCCAGGCCCGCCACGAAAAAGATCAGCAGGAGTCCCGGATGCCATTGCAGGTGCAAAGCCGTGGCGCTGAAATACCCCGCCCCGAGGTCGCCACCCATGTGTGCCAGGGCCAGCCAGGCCGCCAGCACGCCCAGCGGCAGACCCAGCAGCGCACCCGGTAGACCCAAGACCACTCCCTGCAACAATACGGCCAATACGACTTCGCGGCGGCGCAGGCCCAGGACCCGCAACAGCGCCAGTTGCTGCCGCTGCCGCACCACCCCCATGGCCAGGGTGGAATAGACGAGAAAGGCCCCGGTAAACAGCGCCACCAGCGACAGCACCAGCAGATTCACCCGATAGGCGCGCGATGCATCCGCCGCTACCCGCCCTTGCTGGGCAGGACTTTGCAGCACGGCGCCGACCGGCAAATGGCCACGCCACCGCGCCAGGAAGTCGTCGATGCTCGTTCCGGGACGCAGGCGCAGGTCCACCTGATTCAGGGTGCCGACTCGTCCCCACAGCCACTGCACCGCCGCAATATCCATGACGCCGAATGCTCCGCTATCGCCCATATCGGGGAGTTCCCCAATGATCCATAGCGTGCGTGGCTGCCCATCCGCATCGAGCGTCAGCGTATCACCTACCCGCAGACCGAGATGCGCCAGCGCCGCCGGGCTCAGGGCAATGTGGTCAGGGGTCAGCATGGCAAGCGGGTTATGCAGGTTGAAAGGCAGCAGCGGTTGCCCCATACGCGCCGCCTGAAAGGCGTCAATACCCAGAATATGGAGCATTCCTTTGCTGGCAGGATGCAGCACCGGCGCCTGCAAGCGGATTTCCGGAGTAGCTACGGCCACACCTTTGGCCATACTCAGGCGCACATACCATTGTTCGGAAAAGCCCCGCCCCGGCGCCGTCAGGGTCAGGTCGGCCTGCCCCGACAGGCGCCGCAGCCCGGCAGAAAAATCGCTTACGGCCTGAATGTTGATGAGAGCGATGGCCAGTCCCAGTGCGACCCCCAGCGCAATGCCGATGATCGCGATCAGGCTCGCACCCGGCCTCTGGCGGAGGGGGCGCCATACGGCAGCCTGCCACGGAATCCGGGTGATCACAGGGGATGGAAGCCCTGCGCGTCGAAATGCAGGCGTCGCTGCGCTCGGCCAGCCGCTGTCGCCGAATGGGTCACCAGCACAATGGCCGCCCCCTCTGCTTCTCCGGCCTCACGCAGGAGGCTGAGCACGGTTTCCGCAGATTCGGCATCGAGACTCCCCGTCGGTTCGTCCGCCAGGATCAGTGACGGATGATGGACCACCGCCCGCGCCACCGCAACCCGCTGCATCTCGCCGCCGGACAATTCTCGTGGCCAGGCCGCCAAGCGTTCGCTGATTCCAAGACGCTTGGCCAGCATGTTAACCCGCTGATTCATGTCACGCCGGGAGAGGCCGTTCAGTCGCCAGGGCAGGGCGATGTTTTCCTCTACGGTCAATTGTGGGATCAGATGAAAGGCCTGAAACACAAAACCCATGTGCCGCCGCCGCAGGAGCGTACGCGTGTTGTCATCCAGGGTGTCGAGCGGCTGACCCCTGAAAGTCATGTGCCCCGCATCGGGGCGATCCAGGCCGGCAATGATATTCAGCAGGGTGCTTTTGCCAACGCCGCTTTCCCCCATGATGGCTACGAAGTCTGCTGGTACTATGTTGAGGCTCGCATCGCGGAATAACCAGCGCTGAGGGTCTCCGGGAAGCCGTTTTGCCAGATTGTTCAGAACCAGAAGTGCGGTCACGCCATCCTTTCCAAGCTTTGCCAAACGCAGATGGTTTACCATACGCCACCCCCGCTGTGGCGGCCACACTATTACTCCTGTATCCGACCGGTGCATCGGGTTTTGACCTCAGCCCCCGCAACGGGTTAGAATCCCGCTACCGGAGAGATGGCCGAGCGGCTGAAGGCGCTCCCCTGCTAAGGGAGTATGGGGCTAAACACTCCATCGAGGGTTCGAATCCCTCTCTCTCCGCCACCCTTACTGGCTTAAAACTTTAACGAAAGTGACTGCCCATCGCTCTTGCATCCCAGTTTTATCGTGCTATCCTTCAATCACCTTATGGACTGAAAGAAGTACTTATCTGCGGGCGCCATCCGGCGCATGTGGTCTCGGGTTAAACCCCTCGAATGATAAAAATCTCATGAATATCCACCAAAGCGTTGTACCCAACTGACAGAGGAGCCCTCTCCAATGAGCGATGCTATTGTTTACGTGTCTGATGATAGTTTTGAAACGGATGTACTGAAGTCCTCTAAGCCGGTTCTGGTCGATTTCTGGGCTGAATGGTGTGGACCTTGCAAGATGATTGCCCCCATTCTGGAAGAGGTCGCTGGCGAATATGCCGACCGCCTGCAGGTTGCCAAATTTAACATCGATGAAAACCCCGCCACCCCTCCTCAGTACGGCATTCGCGGCATTCCCACACTGCTCCTTTTCAAGGCCGGTAAGCTTGAAGCCACCAAGGTGGGTGCCCTGAGTAAAGCCCAACTGACCGCATTCCTGGATAGTCAACTTTGAATACACCACGTCCCCGCCGTAAATCTCCCCGGACGCCCAAGTCCTTCCCCAACGAAGACATTCTGGTAGACGACGAAGACGAGAGTACGCTTTGTCCGGCACCTGGCGCTTCGGCGATGAATCTGACCGATCTCAAGCGCAAAACAGCCGCTGAACTGGCGGTGATCTGTCAGGATATGGGATTAGAAGGTACCGCCCGCCAGAAGAAACAGGAAATCATCTTCAACATTCTCAAGGCGCATGCGCGTAACGGGGATGCTATTTATGGCGAGGGTGTGCTGGAAATTTTGCAGGATGGTTTTGGTTTTCTGCGCGCAGCCTCCGGGTCTTACATGGCAGGGCCGGATGACATTTATGTCTCGCCTTCGCAGGTGCGACGCTTTCATCTGCAGACTGGAGACACCGTTTCCGGACAGATTCGTCCTCCCAAAGAGGGGGAGCGCTATTTCGCATTGCTCAAGGTGGAAAGCATCAATTTCGAAGCGCCGGAAGCGACCCGCAACAAGGTGAATTTCGACGATTTGACGCCGCTGTTCCCCGAAGAGCGACTGCGTCTGGAGTCCGACAATATCCCCTACGGCGAAATGGCGCCGCGGATCATTGATCTGGTGTCACCCATCGGTAAAGGCCAGCGCGGTCTGATCGTGGCTCCGCCTAAAACCGGTAAGACGGTGTTGCTCCAGCAGATTGCCCACGCTATCACGGCTAATCATCCTGAATGCTATCTGATCGTGCTGCTCATTGATGAGCGCCCGGAAGAAGTAACGGAAATGCAGCGCTCGGTGAAAGGCGAGGTGGTCTCCTCTACCTTTGATGAACCGGCGACCCGGCATACTCAGGTCGCGGAAATCGTTCTGGAAAAGGCCAAGCGCCTGGTTGAGCACAAACACGATGTAGTCATTCTGCTTGACTCCATTACCCGTTTGGCGCGCGCCTTCAACACGGTGGTGCCGTCCTCTGGCAAGGTGCTGACTGGTGGTGTGGACGCCAACGCACTGCAGAAGCCCAAGCGCTTCTTCGGCGCCGCGCGCAATATCGAAGAGGGCGGCAGCCTGACCATTATTGCCACGGCTCTGGTGGAAACCGGCTCCAAGATGGACGAAGTCATCTTCGAGGAGTTCAAGGGTACCGGTAATATGGAAGTGCACCTCGACCGCCGTCTTGCTGAGAAGCGTACCTATCCTGCCATCAATCTCAACAAATCCGGCACCCGTCGTGAAGAGTTGCTGGTCCAGGCCGACATGCTCAGTAAAATGTGGGTACTGCGCAAGTTGCTAGCGCCCATGGATCCCGTGGAATCCATGGAGTTCCTGCTCGACAAGGTGCGTGGCACCAAAACAAACGCAGAGTTCTTTGATTCCATGCATCGTTAAGCGGGTCTGCTGGACGTCCGCCCTGTCCGTCCCTATAATTCGCCTTTTTGTATCGAGGCCTCAAGAGTAGCCATCATGAAAACCGATATTCACCCCAAGTATGAAGAAATCACCGTCACCTGCAGTTGCGGCAATGTCTTCAAGACGCGTTCCACCGCGAGCCGTGATCTGCACATCGACCTCTGCTCCGAATGCCATCCTTTTTACACCGGTAAGCAGCGCGCCGTTTCTGCCGCCGGTCAGGTAGAGAAGTTCCGCAAGCGTTACGGCGGTCAGTAACTCGCTGTGACGGAGATCGATGCCCAGATAGATCTGCGGCGACGGGCGCTGGAGTATCACGCCCGTATGCCAGCGGGTAAGCTTTCGGTCATGCCGAGCAAGCCCTGCAGCAGTCAGGAAGATCTGTCTCTGGCCTACACACCCGGTGTCGCGGCTCCGGTGCGGGAGATCGCTGACGATCCGGAAAAGGCCTACGACTATACCGCAAAGGGCAACCTCGTCGCCGTAGTCAGTAATGGCACGGCGGTGCTTGGTCTGGGTAATGTCGGGCCGCTGGCGGGCAAGCCGGTCATGGAAGGTAAGGCTCTGCTCTTCAAACACTTCGCGGATATTGATGCTTTTGATATCGAAGTGCAGGCGCGTGATGCCGGACATCTCATCGACGTGGTGGCGGCCATCGCCCCCGGCTTTGGCGGCATCAATCTGGAAGACATCGCTGCCCCGGTCTGTTTTGAGGTCGAAGAAACCTTGCAGGCCATGCTGGACATTCCCGTATTCCACGATGATCAGCATGGTACGGCCGTGATTGTGGCCGCTGCATTGCAGAATGCACTGGAATTGCAGGGTAAGGCGTTGGGTCGCATCAAGGTCGCTATCGTTGGTGCTGGCGCCGCCGGACTTGCCATTGCGCGTATGTTGCGGGCGCTGGGGGTAGCGGATATCTTCCTGAGCGATTTGCACGGCGTGCTGCACAGCGGACGTACGGACCTCACCCAATGGCATAAGCCCTTTGCGGTGGCGCCCCAGGACTGGGATCTGATGGCGATGCTACGTGGCGCTGATGTGGTCATCGGCGTCTCTGTGCGCGGCGCTATTCCGGAAGCGGCGTTGCCGACGCTGGCGCCCAAGCCAGTGATTTTTGCACTCGCCAATCCCGATCCTGAGGTGGACCCCGCCGTAGCGCGGCGCCTGCGTCCCGACGCCATCATCGCCACGGGTCGTTCGGATATGCCCAATCAGGTCAACAATGTGTTGGGTTTTCCCTTCCTCTTCCGTGGCGCGCTGGATTGCCGGGCTCGGCAGATCAACCAGCCCATGCTGCTGGCGGCCGTAGATGCTTTGGCGAAGCTGGCGCGGGAGCCGGTGCCGGACGCGGTGCAGGCCGCTTATGGGCTGACTGCAACGCAAGGTCTGGCCTTTGGCCCCGAGTACATTATCCCCAAACCTCTGGACCCGCGCTTACGGCAGCGGGTCTCTGGCGCAGTGACCGTTGCCGCGCGAGAAAGCGGCGTCGCGCGGCGCTAAATCACGATGCGTCTCGCGGATCTGACGGTTCGCGATCTGCGCTTCGCCTTCGGCCAATTGCTCGCCGCCGTTCTCTTTTTTGCCCTGGTCTGGAAAATCCTTTCTCCTTTTTTGCCAGCCCTTGGCTGGGCGGCTGTTCTCGTTTATGCGACGTGGCCGCTGGCTGGTCCCATGCGCCGACACTGGCCGCCCGTGCTGGCAGCAGCAGGCGCCACGCTCATGCTGGCGCTGATTTTTATTCTTCCCGTACTTTTCCTGAGCATCACCCTGGGGACGGAGTTGCACCATGTACTGGCCGACCTCGGCAGCCTGGATGCACACACGACTCTGGAAGCAAGGCTGAATCGGATACCTTGGGTGCATGATCTGCTCGTGCAGATTCCCGCCCCCTGGAAGGCGAAACTGATGCCCGGTGCGTTGTCCCCCGACCTCTCCGCCTGGGCGGGGCGGCTGGGCAGTGTTGCGGGCGGGATCGGGCGTTTCGGCGCTTTGCTGATGCTTGTTCTCATCACCACCTTTTTCTTCTACCGGCATGGTGAACTGCTGTTGGATCAGTTGCGCCGTTTTGTCGGCCAGGTGCTGGGACAGCGGGGCGACGCCTATCTACGGACGGTGGCCAGCACCATCCGTGCGGTGATTTACGGCATTCTAGCGACCGCGGTGGCGCAGGGCGCCCTTGCGGGGGTGGGTTACGCGGTGGCAGGGCTGCCCGCGCCCGTATTGCTGGCCATCATCACCCTGCTGTTTTCCTTGATTCCCTTCGGTACCCCCCTGGTTTGGGGTGCCGCGAGTATCTGGCTGCTTTTTCAGGGCGATATCTGGGCGGGAGTAGGGTTGGCCCTGTGGGGTGCGCTGGTGGTGAGCTGGATTGATAACCTGATTCGCCCGCTGGTGATTTCCAACGCGGTACGGATTCCGTTTCTGCTGGTGCTCTTCGGGGTGTTGGGCGGCATTCTCGCCTTCGGTTTCATCGGATTGTTCCTGGGGCCGGTGCTGCTGGCTGTACTGTTGGCGATATGGAACGAGTGGTTGCAGCCAGTGTCTATGGATGGCAGGCTGTGCCAACGCCATTGATTGGCGGCAGCATCTGCTTCTTGGCCTGTCTCACACTTAGCTCTATACTCTAGGCACTAATCAGGCGGTCAGTGTGTTTTTACTCTGCACCCGATCGCGCCGCTGTCTGGGTGTTATCCACGCGATGCGCCCCCTGCTTGAACTTGCCACGAGGACCCCCATGCGCTCCGATATGATCAAAAAAGGCTTTGAACGCACCCCCCATCGCGCCCTGCTCAAGGCTTGCGGGGTGACGGATCAGGATATGGATAAGCCCTTTATCGGAGTGGCCAATTCCTTCATCGACATCATTCCCGGTCATGTGCATCTGCAGGAGTTCGGACGCATCGTCAAGGAGAACATCCGTGCGGCAGGGGGCGTACCCTTCGAATTCAATACCATCGGCGTGGATGACGGCATCATCATGGGTCACGACGGTATGCGTTACTCGCTGCCGAGCCGTGAACTGATTGCGGATTCCATCGAGACAGTGGTACAGGCGCATCATCTGGATGCGCTCATCTGTATCCCCAACTGCGACAAGATCGTGCCCGGGATGATTATGGGCGCGCTGCGCTGTGACGTGCCCACGGTATTTGTCTCCGGCGGCCCCATGGAAGCCGGACATCTGTCTGACGGAACGGCTATTGATCTGGTGACGGCTTTTGAGGCGGTCGGGCAGTTCAAGCGCGGGCAAATCACGCAAATTCGTCTCAAGGAAATTGAAGATAAAGCCTGCCCGACCTGTGGCTCCTGCTCCGGCATGTTCACCGCCAACAGTATGAACTGCCTGATGGAAGTCCTCGGGATTGCGCTGCCTGGCAACGGCACCATTCTGGCGACCGCGGCGGCGCGCCGCGACCTGGTGCGGCAGGCTGCGGACCGGGTGGTGGCGCTGGCGCTGGCGGGCGGGCCGACCATGCGGCAACTGGTGGATTTCGATGCGATCGATAATGCGTTCATTCTCGATATGGCCATGGGCGGTTCCACCAACACGGTGTTGCATACCCTGGCTATCGCCCGGGAGGCCGGTCTGAATTACCCGCTGGCGCGGCTGAATGATCTGGCGCAGCAGGTGGCCTATCTCGCCAAGGTGTCGCCGGCCTTGTCGACAGTGCATATCGAGGATATCGGCCGTGCTGGCGGCATTCCCGCTATTCTGCATGAAGTGCACAAGCGCAATCCCGAGGTGCTGCATCTGGACAAGCCGACGGTCAGCGGCCAGAGTTTGCGCGAGATTGTGACAGCGGCGGCGGTCAAGGACAGCAGGGTCATCCATCTGGCCAGCGATCCCATTTCCCCTACCGGCGGCCTGCGGGTGGTCTTCGGCAATCTCGCGCCCGAAGGCGGTATCGTCAAAATTGGTGCGGTATTGCCCGCCATGCGGAAGTTCTCGGGACCCGCGAAGATTTTTGAGAGTATGGAAACGGCGGCGGACGGTATTCTCGCCGGTGAGGTCAAGGCCGGTAATGTGGTGGTGATCCGCTATGAAGGTCCGAAGGGTGGTCCCGGCATGCCGGAAATGCTGACGCCTACCGCCAACATCATGGGCATGGGGCTGGGTGAAAGCGTCGCATTGATTACCGATGGCCGTTTCAGTGGGGCGACCCATGGGGCCTGTATCGGCCATATCTCCCCGGAGGCCGCAGAGGGCGGCCCTATCGGTCTGCTGAAAGATGGTGACATCATTTCTCTTGACCTCGATAACGGCAAAATCCACGTCGACCTGAATGATGAGGCATTGGCCGAACGCCGCAAGCACTGGGTGCCGATCGAAAAACCCCTGAAGTCACCGTGGTTGCGTCGTTATCGTAAGCTGGTGACTAACGCCGCCAACGGCGCCATTCTGGAGTCCTGAGCATTTATGAGTACTGGTGAGCTACATATTGGTGTCTATGTGGATGCCGAAAATATTCGCTACAACGGCGGTTATTCCATGCGTTACGACGTGCTGCGGCGCTTCGCCGGCCGGGAGGACGAGGCGCGGTTGCTGCGCCTGAATACCTATATGGCGGTAGATGGTGAGCGCATGAAGCGTGACCATGAATACCGGGAACGGATTCGTGGCTATCAGCAGGCGGTGCGCGATCTGGGCTGGAAAATCATCGAAAAGCCGGTGCGCTGGTTTGTGGACGAAGAAGGCAACAGTATGTCCAAGGCCAATGCCGACCTCGATCTGGCCGTGGATGTGATGCTGCAGTCGGAGCGACTGGACCAGGTGCTGTTGGTCACCGGCGACGGGGACTTTTTGCAGGTGGTGCGCGCCTTGCAAAACAAGGGGTGTCGGGTCGAAGTGTTGGCCTTTCGTAATGTTTCCCGGGAATTGCAGCACGAGGCCGACGCCTTCTATTCGGGTTATCTGGTGCCTGGTCTGATTCCCTTACGCGGCGATGTGCGGGTGCCGTGGGGGGAGATGGGTTCACGCATCCGCGGTATCTGCATTCGCTGGGAGGCGGACCGTGGTTTCGGCTTCATCCGTTTTCTGACCGCCATTTCCGCCCGTTTGTGGGTGACGGATACCCGGCAGGAGGACTCTCCTTACGAGTCGGCCTTTGTCCACATTTCTGACTTGCCGCGCGAGCTGGATACGGATGATCTCCCGAGCCGGGACATCATTCTGGAGTTTGACATTGAGCCCAGCGAGACGGAAAAGGGTGGCTTCATCGCCCGCCGCTGCACGGTGGTCAATCGCTATGATGGCCGCACCGGAGGCTTGTCTAAGCAGTCCGACCGTGCCGCCGTCACGGAACGGGACGGAACGGGGGGAGGGGGGGCGGATCCCTCTTTAGAAGACGAGTCCGAGGAGGATGAGACGGTCGCTGAGCCCTCCTGACCCCACTTCAGACGATCAGGCTGCGAAAAAATACCTGACTACGGCGCTGGAAGTTGTAGAGGTGCTGCCGCGGCACCGGTAAATCCTCCAGGGTGCCATGGTGAAAGCCGCGCTCCAGAAACCAGTGGGTCGTCTGGGTGCTGAGCACGAAAATCTGCTCCAGCTTTAGCTCCCGCGCCTGCTCCAGACAGTAGTCGAGCAGTTGCTCACCGCGCCCCTGGCGGCGATAGTGGCCGTCCACCGCAAGGCAGGCGACTTCGGCCATTCCCTGATCAGGGTAGGGATACATGGCCGCACAGCCGATGATCTTGCCGTCCCGTTCCATGACCACAAAACGATTGGCTTCCATTTCGAGGCGTTCCCGGCTGCGCCGCACCAGTACACCGCGCTCTTCCATGGGCCGAATCAGGTCGAGGATCCCGGGGATGTCGGCGACCGTGGCCGTCCGCAGATGCTCGAAAGGGTCCTGGGAGATGAGGGTACCCAGGCCATCGCGGGTGAAGAGTTCGCGCAGCAGCGCACCATCCACCTGCCGGGATATGAGATGGACACGATCCACCGTTCCGGTGCAGGCGATGGCGGCACTGTGCAGATGCTCGCGCAGCCCACCCTGAATATCATCCCGCTCTAGTAATTGCGGTAGTTCGGAGAGGGTGATCTGGCGTATCAGTTGCCCCTGTGCATCGGTCACGCCGTCTTCATCCATGAAAAATACCAGCTTGGCCGCATGTAAAGCCACGGCCGCCGCGATGGCGACTTCTTCCGCGCGGATGTTGAACAGGGTGCCCGTCGGCGAGACGCCGATGGGGGAGAGCAGGACGATTTCGTCGGCGGCAAGATGGCGTTGGATGGCCTCTGTCGCCACCCGCCGCACCTGCCCGGTATACTGGTAGTCCACCCCCTCCAGCACCCCAAGGGGCTGGGCGATGATGAAGTTACCGCTGACCACCTGCAATCCGGCATGGGCCATGGGCGAGCCCATCTGCCCTTCGGACAATGCCGCCTCCACCACCAGACGGGCGCCGCCTACCGCCTCGCGGAGTACCTGCATGGCCGCCAGGTCGGTGACGCGCTTGCCATTGACCCGCTCGGTGCGCAGTTGGTGGGCCAGCAGTGCCGCGTCAATCTGCGGCCCGGCCCCGTGCACCAGGACGACATTGATGCCCAGGCTGTTGAGCAGGGCGATGTCATGGGCGAGGCTGCGGATGCTGCCATCCGCGAGGGCGTCGCCACCGAAATTGATGACGAAGGTCTGCCCGCGAAAGCGATGAATGTAGGGCGAAGACTCGCGGAAGCCGCGGACGAAGCTATCGGTCGGCATCAGAGCTGCCCGCTGGTCGAGAACCATGTGCGGCCTCGCAATGTCTGTGAGGAGGAATAGGTCTCATGACCAGACTAGTCCTAAAGGACATTCAGGGCGATGGCTGGACGCTGTGTTTTGGGCTGGTTTTGGGCGGCAAACTCTTCCGGGCTATAGGCCTTGATCGACAGCGCGTGTATCTCCTGACGCACCGGGTCGGTGGCTGTATTGACCAAGCGGTGACGTGCCAATGGGGCCAAGCCCGCGAACTGGCTGCTGACAATGCGCACCTCGTAATGCCCGCCACCGCCGGACGACGCATGACCGCTGTGGGATTCCGTCCGGTCATTGATTTCCAGGAATTCCGGATTCAGGGCATCACGCAATAAACTACCAAGGATTTCTTTGTTCATGGCAAAAATACTCCTTTATAAGGGCGAACGCTGACATCTGCGTAAACACCGGCACTGAGATAAGGTTCGGCGGCAGCCCAGGCACGGGCACCCTCCAGCGAGTCAAAACGGGCAATGATCAGGCTGCCGGTAAAGCCCGCTTCGCCCGGTTCTTCACTGTCTATGGCGGGAAATGGCCCCGCAGTCAGTAAACGCCCCTCGGATTGCAATTGATGCAGGCGCGCCAGATGATCGCCCCGCGCCGTCTGGCGCTTGCTCAGGGAATCGGGATTGTCCGTGCCAATAATGCAGTAATACATGAACCTTTTTCCTGTCGGTGAGATGTATGCCCTAAAGCTGCCCCATTTGCACTCCGTTGGCAACTGTCCTCACTGACCAGAGGCTACGCCGACGAATCGCCATCCTTCGCCTCTTGCGGCAAAGCACGCGAGATCACCACTGCTTGAAAGAGCACGAAAATGACGGTGATGGCGAGCATGCCGAAGAGCTTGAAATCCACCCAGATATCCGTCGAAAACGCATAGGCCACGATCAGGTTCAGGACTGCACCGAAGAGAAAGAAGGCAATCCAGTAGCCATTAAGGCGCCGCCAGAAAGATGGGGGCAGCGCGGCCGGCAGTTGTCCGCCCATCAGGCGTTGCAGGAGCGGCTCCTCGCGCCAGTGGGTAAAGAGCAGGGCCGCCGCGAACAGCACATAGAGAATGCTGGGTTTGATCTTGATGAAGGTGTCGTTATGAAAATACAGGGTCAGGCCGCCGAAGGTCAGGATCAGCAGGGTGGAGACCCAGGTCATGGTCTCGACCCGGCCCCGCCGCCACCACTGCCAGACCATCAGCAGGATAGCGGCAACGATAAGCACCTCGGTGGCCATATAGATTCCGTGAATCTTGTAGGCCACGAAAAAGAGGATGATGGGGAGGAAATCGGTAAGCAGTTTCATGACGCGCCACGGTAAATGGGGTTAAGCTTACGCTATCTAATCACAGAAAGGAGTTCGTGGACAGTGGAACGTCAACAGGTGATTCAGGGTTTAGCCGCCCTTTTGGGGGACAGCAGCAGCCATCCTCTACCCGACTTTGCCGGGGTAAAGGCTGCCCGCTGGCGCCATCTGCCCCTCGGTGGCCGTCTGGAAGGGGTGGCGCGCGTGGACTTGCCGGAGATGGACGAACTGCTCGGTATTGAAGACACCAAAGCCGCACTGGACTTGAACACCCGCCAGTTTGTCGCCGGTTTTCCCGCCAATGACGCCTTGCTCTGGGGCGGGCGGGGCACGGGCAAGTCTTCGCTGGTCAAGGCGCTCCTGCGCCGTTATGCGGATCGGGGGCTGCGGGTGATTGAAATCGACCCGGACGGCATCCTCGACCTGCCGGAGATTCTGGCGGCGCTGCAGGCGGCCGATCCACAGCAGGCCCATTATTTTGTGCTCTTCTGCGATGACCTGTCTTTCGGTGCCGACGACCCCGGCTACAAGGCCCTCAAGTCCCTGCTGGACGGCGGTGTGGAGGCGCGTCCGGACAACGTGCTGCTCTACGCCACCAGCAATCGTCGCCATCTGATGCCGCGCCATTTCGCCGACAACGAGGAATATCATCGCCACGGTGAGGAAATTATCCCCGGCGAGACGGCGGAAGAAAAAATCAGCCTCTCCGAGCGCTTCGGCTTATGGCTGGGCTTTTATCCTTTTGATCAGGCCATGTATCTGGATATTTGCATTATCCATCTGCAGCGTCTGGGGGTGCGGACGCCGCAGGCGGAATGGCGGGAGGAAGCCCTGCGCTGGGCCTTGCAGCGCGGCTCGCGCAGTGGCCGGGTGGCGCGGCAGTTTGCCCGCCACTGGGCCGGGTCTAGGGCACTGGCGGCACGATAGCGGCTTATCCTTCCGATCGTGCGCCGAGTTCGCATAGCCCGTCCGGCGCTCGCAGGATCAAGGGATATTTGCCAATGTTTACAGCCTGAACCACTGACCGCGCAGGTGCGCAACCTGCTCAAAAAATTGCATGCACAGGCACCTGCCCAGGTGGGTGAAGTGGATACCCGCTGCATCGATTGAGAATATCAGGCATCCGCCCCTTGGGTGACCAGCCACGGTCTGTGCAAGATCGGCATGCGGCTCTCGCGTGCGGGCAGCTCCAGAACGCTGGTATCCATGTAAACACGCATCATCAACTCAGTATCTTATCTTCGGTGTGCAGCAGTTGGAATCTGGCGCAGTCATCGCACGCTGCCGCTTCGCCAATGCGTGGAAGCTATTGGTGCGAAAGGCGAGATTCGAACTCGCACGGCCTAAACCGCTGGAACCTAAATCCAGTGCGTCTACCAATTCCGCCACTCTCGCATTCGCGCTATCTTATGCGGAATGGCGTTTGCGGACAATGACCGGGGTGCAAAGATGGCCAAGTCACAGCAACAATCCCGTTTGCGGCGCTTGCTGGTGGTGGAGTCGGCACGAATCATGGCCGATGAGGGCGTGGTGGACTTTCGGGTGGCCAAGGAAAAGGCGGCACGGCGCTTGGGGGTGGGGGGCGATGCCCAGCAGGGTTGGCCAAGTAATGCGGAGATTGAAGAGGAATTGCATTCGCGTCTGCAACTTTTTCATGGCGAGGCTCATAGTGCGGAGTTGCGCCAGCTCCGCGAGCAGGCATTGCAAGCTATGCACTGGCTCACCGAGTTTCAGCCGCGCTTGACCGGGCCGGTCCTGAGCGGGACGGCGACGCGCCATGCGGCCATCACGCTCCATCTTTTTGCCGATACGCCAGAGAGTGTGCTCTTTTTTCTGATGGATCAGCAGATCGCTTATGAAGAAGCCTGGCAGCGACTCCATTATGGGGATGCGCCAGCCCGCGACTATCCTTCCCTAAAATTGAATTATGCCAGCGCGGATTTGCGTCTGGTGCTCTTTGATCTGGATGAGGATCGGCGCAGTCCTGCATCTCCTGTGGATGGCAAGCCTTTGCGACGAGCGACGCTGGGACAGGTGCAAAAATTGTTGGCAGAACCGCTCTGAGACGTGTTACTCCTGCCCGGTGGGCAGGATAATGTCGTCGCGATTACGAGGGCGCAGGTGCTGCCAGCCCACCAAAGCCAGGGCGATAAAAATGCCGACCATGCCGATTCCCTCCCAGTGGCCCGGCCGCTCGCCCAATTGCAGCCAGGCAGCAACCACGCCGATCACTGGTACTGCCAGGGTGCCCATACCGGCAATGCCCGATGGGAGTTTCTGCAAGGCATAGGCCCAGAGAAAATAGGCGAGAGCGGTTCCGGGGATGGCGTTATAGAGCAGCGCGCCGATAAACAGTGGTGTCCAGTGCACTTGCAGTGGGTCTATCAGTAAGGTGAGGATGATCAGGCCCAATCCGCCAAAAATGCTTTGCCAGAGGGTGCCGTTAAAGAGATCCAGGCCCGGCGGCGCATAACGCTTCTGCCAGAGGGCAGAGGCGGCCCATAAAATTCCTGACAGCAGGGCAAGCAGGCTGCCGGTCCAGTCACCGCTAAAGCTCCAGGGCCGGAGGATGGCTACCAGACCGAGCAAGGCCAGAGCCAGAGCGGGCCACTGCAAGCCATGCAGGCGTTCGCCCAGCACGGGCCAGGCAAAAATAATGAGCCAGATAGGCATCATGTAGACGAGGATCGCTGTCTTGCCTGCCCCGTCATATTCCAGTGCCCACAGGGCAAGACCGACGAAGCCGGTGGTCTGCAACAAGCCAAAAGGAATGATGTAACGCGCCGCGGGCATGGCCAATGGCCGCTTCATCCACAGCATCAGCGGAATGAGCACCAGTACACTCACCCAGACACGCAAGGTTGCAAAGAGCAGGGGCGGGCAGTCCGCAATGGCGACTTTCATAACCACCCAGTTATAGCCCCAGATCAGGGAGAGCAGGGCAAGGGCAGTAAATGGTAGCAGTGCCATGGGATCTGGCGATTCTCTGGTCATGGATACGGTTCCGTAGTGGCAGCGAATAAGAAAGGCGCCTGCATAAAGAAACCGGGACAGGAATGCACCTGCCCCGGTTGGCGTTCAAAGAGGTGGTTACTTTCCTCTACCGGCGTTTATCAGGAGCGCGGTCTGGCGCGATCGTACTGCTCAGGCCAGGCGACATCTACACCGAGTTCCCAGGCAGCGTGGAGGGGCCAGTAGGGATTGCGCAGCAGTTCACGCGCCAGGGCTACGCCATCGGCCTGCTCCGTGACGAGGATATGCTCGGCCTGTATGGCCTCGGTGATCAAGCCGACCGCGACCGTGGGAATGCCCGCCTTCTGGCGGATAGCGCTGGCGAAGGGCGTCTGGAAGCCGGGACCGGCGGGAATCACCGCGTCGGGCGTCATGCCGCCGCTGCTGCAATCGATAACATCGACGCCATGTGTTTTGAGTATCTTGGAAAGGGTCACGGATTGCTCCAAATCCCAGCCGCCGCGGACCCAGTCTGTAGCGGAGATGCGTACCCAGAGGGGTAGGTGTTCGGGCCAGGCCGCACGCACGGCATCGGTGATTTCGAGGGGCAGGCGCATACGGTTTTCCAGGCTGCCGCCGTAGGTGTCGGTGCGTTGATTGCTGATCGGAGAGAGAAAATTGTGCAGCAAATAGCCGTGGGCCATGTGCAATTCCAGCACTTGAAAACCCGCCGCGAGGGCTCGTCGGGTTGCGGCCACAAAGTCTTTGCGTACCTTTTCCAGGTCTCGTTCGCCCATGGCATGTGGTGACGTGTGGCCATGGCTAAAGGGCAGGGCACTGGGTCCTACCGGCTCCCAGCCGTCCTCTGTATTCGCTGCAATAGGATGACCACCGAGGAAGGGCGGCTGTGTGGAGGCCTTCCGTCCGGCATGCGCGATCTGGATGGCGGTAACCGCCCCTTGTTCCTTCATGAAGGCGACGATGGGTGCCAGAGCCCGTGCCTGGGCATCAGTCCAGATGCCCAGGTCGCGGGGAGAAATGCGACCCTCCGGACTTACTGCGCTGGCCTCGGCCATGACCAGACCCGCACCACCCACAGCGCGGCTGCCGAGGTGCACCATGTGCCAGTCACTCGCCACTCCATCCGGGGTGGAGTACTGGCACATGGGCGCCACACAGATGCGGTTACGCAACTCGACACTGCGCAAGGTCCAGGGTGAAAAAAGCTTCAGGCTCATGCCGTGGTTCCGAGATGACGGGCGAAGTGGTCGAGCGCCAGACGCCAGCCCTCTTTAGCCGCTTCCGGACGGAAACTGTCCCGTGGATCAGCAAAAAAGCCGTGTGGTGCGCCTGGGAAGAGGGTCAGGGTATAGCGCTTTTGCGCGGTGCTCAGCGCGGTAGCAATGCGGCCATGCTCTTCGGGGGTGATGGACTGATCTTCCGCGCCATACAGCAGCAGCAGTGGGGCGCGCATCTGATCCACCAGATGCAGCAGGGGCTTGCGTCCGGCCGGGTCCTGATCAGGAGCGATACCAGCACCATAAAAAGCCACGGAGGCGCTGAGTTTGTCCGCATGGACGGCATTCGCCATGAAGGCAAAACGCCCACCCATGCAGAAGCCCAGCACACCAATCGCGTTTTTGCGTACTTCAGCGCGCTGCTGCAATGCCGCGATGGCCAGTCCGGCTTCTTGCATGGCAAGGTCATCGTTCAGTGTCCTGAGATGGCCGATGGCCCCATTAAAGTCTGAATATTCATAGATCTTGCCATGATAAAGGTCGGGAACAATGGCACAATATCCGGCTTTGGCGAGACGCTCAGCGACGTCCTGGAAATGGGCATTGACGCCAAAGGCTTCAATGAATACCACAATGGCCGGATGGGGACCCGCACCGGCAGGCCGGGCGTACCAGGCACGGGGACCATTATCGAGCTGAATCCATTCAGATGTAATCTGGGACATAGGGGTTCCTCTCCAGGTTAGTATGGTGTTACGCGTAATGCGGGGCAGTCTGATTCAGGCTGCCAGTGATTGGACATAAAGCTGCAGTTGTCGCAGACACCGCTGATAGGCTTCGACGGATTGGGCATTTTTGCCGAGGCCGACACAGCCCTCAATGGCGGCAACGATGAACAGGGCGACCTCTTTGGGCGCGACGTCGGCGCGGACTTTCTGTGCTTGTTGTCCATCCGCCAGCGCTGTTGCCATCACCTCAACCCAGAGTTCAAGAATCTGCTGCAGGCCACGGCGAAATTCTTCATCCAGCGGACTCATCTCCTGGATAAGATTATTCAGGGGGCAACCGTAACGAATCACCGATTCATCTGCAGTCCTGATTTTTTCTTCGAGGATGCGCTGGAGGCTGGCTAAAGGATCGTCGTGTTCGGTAAAAGGGGCGAACCAACGGGCCGCCAATTGTGGGGCGATCACTTCTTTGATGACGGCCAGGCCAAGTTCGCGCTTGGTACCGAAGTGATGGTAAAGCGCGCCCTTACTGACTGAAGTGTTGGCGAGGATGCGCTCCAGGCTGGCGGCCTGAAAGCCGGACTCCAGAATCTCGGTATAGGCGGCATCCAGCAGATCGCTGCGCGTCTGCTCCGGATTGCGGGTCTTGCGTATAGCCTGTGTCGTCATAGGTTTGAAAGATACCGACCAAGCGGTATCTTGTCAATAAATTTGTATGGGCATCAGTAAAATGCAGGTAATGCGGCCGATGCATTGGCCACTTTGATCAATGGCGTTACACTGGCTGCCTGGGGTGCGAATTGGGGCGACTGGCATGAATGCGTCAATAGATTTCCAGCGACAGGGCGACAAGCAGAATTCCGCTTTTTTTGAAGAGTGGCTGGGCCGCTTGCTGGAAGATCGAGACCGCCAGGGTCTGAGCGAAAATATCGGCCGCATCGATAGCCTGATGATTACGGTAGAGCCCGGGCATTCTGCGGCCTACGTCGGTGAACTCTGTCTGATGACACCTTATAATTATCTGGTCACCCTGGAGACGGAGCAGCATTCGACCCACATCCTGCGTATCGATATGAATGCTCCCGACGTGCTGGTCCGTGAGGTGAAAGATCCCAACCTGCACGGTATCTTCCGCAGCCTCAATGAGGTCTACCCCATTGGCGCGCAACGGCCAAACTCCCGGTACATGGGTGAGATCTTTCAGGTTAAAAATCTGCACGAGGTGGTGGAGACGCAGAAGGTTCGGGAAATTCGCTTTTTCAATCAGGAGCAGGTCCGGCAGCTGGAGTTACCCGGGAATATGGCCATCGTTAAGCCCTCTCCTTATACCCATAATATTGTTGGTTACTGGGAGCGCCCCGATGATCATATCCGCGTCTATTCGCTGGGTGTGTCGTCCATCCGGGAGGACATGCAGGCGGCTTTTGAACAGGCCAAGGAATTGCGTGAAAAACTCGGCCTCGACAGGCTGCTCCTACCCATCGACCATCTGGCCACCCGGGTGTACAGCCAGAACCGGGAGGCGGCCATTCTCGAGTATCTGACCCTGTCCAGTTATTACTATTGGGGTTCTTACGATATTCCTGATCAGAACTCGTCCACGAATGTTACCAAGAGTGTGCATTTCGCCAGCGAACTCCAGAGCCCCGCCAAGGTTTTTACGGCAGCGAATCACCCGTATTTCTGCAATCATCTGATTGGCAAACCTTCGCCCACCGAAGCCTTTGTACGGAACTTTGGACCACGTTTGCATCATCTGGCGGTGGCGGTGAAGGATGGACACATCGGAGATCAGACCAATATCGACCATGTGGTAAGCGCCCTGCAGAATTGCGGGCAGAAATTCCTGCTGGAGGTCATTGGCTCAGAGCAGGAAGGGCTAAAGCAGATCTTCTCCAGCGCCTCGGAGCATTCCTCACTCATTGTGGAGTATGTACAGCGCTTCGGAGATTTTCAGGGCTTTTTCACTAAGGATAATGTCGCCGACCTGACGGCGGCAGCAGGTGCGGATGAGACCCTGCGCAGCCTGGATGCGGCGGCGCGTGTCTGAGCGGAGAAGCGCTCAGAAGTAGCGCAGCGACAGATCCAGGCTGCGCAGATGGCGGGTGAGGCTACCGACGGAGATGAAATCCACGCCGGTGGCCGCTACCTCAGCGATGTTGTGCAGGCCCATATTCCCTGAAGCCTCCAGGGGCAGACGCCCGGCGACCCGCTGCACGGCATGGCGCAGATCCTCCAGGGAGAAGTTGTCGAGGAGGATCATGTCGGCACCCGCACTCAGCGCTTCTTCCAACTGGCTCAGATTTTCTACTTCGACCTCTATACGGGTCAGCGCCGGGGCGATTTGCCATGCTACCGTGAGCGCCGCGGTGATGCCCCGGCAGGCGGCGATATGGTTTTCCTTGATAAGGATGCCGTCGTAAAGACCCAGCCGGTGATTATGACCACCACCGACGCGCACCGCATATTTCTGGGCCTGGCGCAGGCCAGGGATGGTCTTGCGGGTATCCAGCAGACGCGTTTTATGGCCGCTCAGGGCGTCGACATAGGCGCGGACCTGGGTCGCGGTACCGGACAGAGTCTGCAGAAAATTCAGTGCCGTGCGCTCTCCGGAAAGTATGGCGCGTGCCGGACCCTCCAGAATGCAGAGGATCTGATCGGGGGCGATGCTTGCCCCCTCGGCGACCTGCCAGGTGATCCGGATCGCTGGCGAGAGGGCGGCAAAGGTGGCCTCGGCATAGGCCTGTCCGCAGAAAATGCCCTTTTCGCGACTGATGATACGGGCACTGAGACGATTGGCGGCAGGGATGAGTGCCGCGGTCAGGTCGCCACTGCCCACATCTTCGGCAAGGGCGTGTCGTACGGTGAGCGATAAGTCAGCAGGAATCATGCGGGAACCTCATTGCGGTCGACCCGGAAGAGCCAGACCAGGTCGATGATGGCGGCAATGGGGGACGATACCGCCAGCCATTGCCCGCCGCAGAAACTGCTCAGGGGGCGACAGGATGTGCCCGAAGAAAGGTTCAAATGGATAAACCGGACGTTTATCATGCAGGTCCCGGCACTTGGTCACAACTGCTCCAGTCGCTGTGCCTGTTCGCCGAGTTGCAGCAGGGCGGCATCCACTTCGCGCAAACGCTCCTCCTCCTTGGCGACGACTTCGGCGGGCGCGCGGCTGCGGAAGCTTTCCTGGCCCAGCTTGGCCGTGGCCTTGGCATGATCCTGTTCCAGACGCTGCCGCTCTTTGGCCAGACGCGCGCGTTCGGCAGCCACGTCAATGACTCCCGCGAGGGGGACGAGGACGCGCAGGTCGCCGACCAGTTGCAAGGCGGCGGGCGGCGCTTCTTCTGCGGCGCCCAGCCATTCCAGACTGGCGAGG
>JAKAVW010000326.1 GCA_021827445.1 Pseudomonadota bacterium | reverse complement strand
GGGCGGGCCATGGTCCTGCCTTGGACATCTCACCCCCTTCCTCAAGAAGGTAGTCGCCCTTCCCGGCCAAACCGTTCTTGTGAAGAGCGACGGCGAATGGATCGACGGCAAGAAATTGCCCAATAGTCAGATGATGACCACCAGCCCGGGTGGCCGACAGGTAATCCATATACCCTATGGCAGCTATCACATCGAGCCGGGGACCTTCTGGGACTATGCGCCGGGCAATTACGCCTACGACAGCCGGTATTACGGGCCAGTACCCATCGGGAACATCATCGGGTCGGCCAAGCCTTGGCTAGTGATACCCGGGTCGCAGTACTGGCTGCAGAAAGGAGATTGAACATGACCACGCTTGACGACGTCCAGCAGGAAGCTGGCGTGCTCTGGCGGGATGGCCAGGGTGATGGCCCCTGCCCCACCATTGGATTGTTCACATCGAATTGGAAACGACGGCTCGCGGGCTTCGGCTATACATCGTCCCAACACAAGGTATTCCTGCACGCCAGAACCCTGACCGACCCGGAACTGCGCCGCTATGTCCTGGCGCACGAGATGGGGCATGTGGCCTGGCACCATCCGGTCAAAAAGGACACCATCGTTTGGTTCATGGCCATCTTGCTGTTTTTGCTGTCGTTCAGCATCGGACTGTTTCAGGCTTTCTTGGTGGCGGCGCTGGGTGGCAGCATCGTGGGTCTCTACGCCCTGCCCAAAGCCGAGCACGCTGCGGACTTATGGGGCGCAGCGGCTCTGGGGGTTCATCTCGGTGATCCAAAGGTCGGCGCCTATGCTATGATTCGCGGCATGCAAATAGCCATGGTGGCTCGCGGGAAGCCCAATGACGCCATCATGGCAGACCGGCTGCAGAATCTTCGAAATCGGCTCTGATGCTGCCGATTCTGCCCATCATCCAGCAGTGTGCATCGCAAATTGCGCCGGTCACCATGGCGGCGATCGTCCGGGTGGAATCCGGCGGAGATCCGCTGGCGATGTGGGACAACACCGCACACAAAGATTATCACCCACACGCCTTGGGCCAAGCCCTGGCTATTCTGCGGCGATTGATGGCGGCCGGGCACAAGGTGGACGTGGGTATCGCCCAGGTGGATACCGAAAACTTCCGGAAATATGGGCTCACCCCTGCTACGGCGCTGAATGCCTGCGGCAATCTGCACGCCGGCGCTACCATTCTGCAGGCCGCCTGGAAAACGGCGCGGCGTGAATATCCCGGCAACCCGCAACGCGCACTCTTCCATGCCTTTGAAATCTACAACTCGGGCGCACCCATCGGCGACCGCGGCTATGCGAATCACATCCTGGCCGCAGCGGGCATACCCGTTTATATCCAGAACGACGGCGCCATGCGCTATCACGCCGTGCCGTCCTCCGCGTTTGCCCTGCCTGTTCAGACGATCTGGGATCCTGCGGCACAGAAGCCAGGCGATGGGTTCATGCAGTGGACGGTGGCCCAGCTGGCTTATCACCCGCAGCGGATGAAACCGGCCACGAAAAAGGCCGCCTTGACTACCAGCGGCCCCGTGCGCCTGCATATCAACCCATAGCGATCAACGGATCAGGTTCAGGAATTCCTCCGGCAAGGCACTGACGGCAGCCAGCGCGTCGGCGACCTCCTCATCGGAAACCACTTCGTCGCCGCCACCCTGACCAGCGGCAGACTTACGGCCGGCGTCTATCTCCTCCATCAGATCATCCGGCATCGCGGCCTGCGGGAACTCGTCACTGGGGGCCTCCACCACGCCACCATGCGGCCCGAAGATTTTCACATAATCTTTGCCGTGGCAGAGCACGTCTGTTTCCGTGGGGGCGGGGAACTCTGCGCGTTTCGCAAACAACGGGTCATTGAAATACAGCATCTGTTGCCCGTACACCGGCGCAAACCCCGCCTTCAGGATCAGCATGTCACCGGCCTCCACGATAAGCTCACCGTCCTTCCTGGGGCCGCGCAGACGCATAACCTCATCTGGCGTCAGCAGCGCACGCGATTGATACGTCAAGGACGTGCTGGACCCTTGCGCTTGCGGTAGCACCGACCCCTGGTATGTCTGGTTGTTGTTTTCCATGGTCAAGGTGCGGGTACCCAGCATCTTGGATACCCATTCGGCAGTATCGATGTTGTTGGGGGCGTAAATGACGCGAACGCCGCAGTTTTCGATGATGGTGGTACCACCGGCCTTGCCGTAGCCGTGCGTCTCATCCTCCAGCTGCGATTTACTCTGGGCGATCAGCATCAGCTTGACGTTGTAGCCGGCCAGGAACCCGATTCCATCCTTGAACGCATCGAGCTTGCCCAGGGACGGGAACTCATCGAGCAACAACAGCAACCGATGTTTGCCGATGCAGGTGATCCGGTTGCCCTTTTGCGCAAGGCGGTTTTCCGCCGTGAACCGACTGGCGATCTGGTTGAGGATCAGGCGAATCAGCGGCTTCAGGCGATTTTTGTCTTCCGGAGAGGTCACCAGGTACAAAGATACCGGGTCGTCTGCGTCCTGCAGATCAACAATGCGGAAATCACTGAACTCGGTCCATCCGGCGACAATAGGATCGCGATAAAGACTCAAGAAACTATTCATCGTACTGATCACGCCGGATTTTTCATTGTCCGCCTTATTGAGCATTTCTCTGGCTGATTGCGCAATGACGGGGTGCACCCTGGTGCTGTTGCCACGCTGGTCTTTCCACTGAAACTTTCCCGCAGGATCATGTTCGATCCGCATCATCCGTTCAAAAGCAACGTCTACATTACTTAACTCCGGGTCATTCAGGTAAGCGGACACACCGCGCATGGTTTTATCCGGCTGGGTGTACAGCACATGTAAAATCACGGAAACCAGCAGTGCAAACCCGGTCTTCTGCCAGTGGTCATTCAGGCCCTTGCCGTCCGGGTCGACGATCATGGTGGCGATGTTCATCACGTCCTTGACCTCGAACTTGGTACCGACCCGGATCTCCTCCAGCGGATTGAAGTGGCAATTTTGCGCCTCGTTCCGGTTCATATCGTCGTCATTCTCGGTGGCGAAACCCGGATTGAATTTGAATACCTTGTTGCCGATCTTGCGGCGGTATCCGGAGGTCAGGGCATAGTTCTCGCCCTTGATGTCGTGGACGACCACGCTGTCCTTCCAACCGCCAAGCAAGGTGGGCAGCACCAAACCCACGCCCTTTCCAGATCGCGTCGGCGCGAAGGCGATAATGTGGATGGTGTCCGTATCCTGCAGATAATAGAGAGCCTTCCCTTCTTTATAACCCCCCACATAGCAAATCCGATCGCTCTTCTTTTTGGTGTCCGGAAGGAGGCTCATCCGCTCGACTTCTTTTCGGGTCGCCCAATGCGCGCTGCCGTGGATGTCATTTTCGAGGATCTGTTGCTGGGCCTTCCCGGCCTTCTTGCTACCGATCCAGTAGCCGGTGCCGGCGAAGGCTGCCGTAATGCCCGCGGCCACCCAGAAGGCTTCAGAGATCAGCGGGTATTTCGTGTAATATTCGAGAAACGGCTTGAAGAAGGGGATCAGGCTGTAAGCCTGGACGCCACCGAGGAAAACCATGGGTTTGTATAGCGGCATGAAATCGTGAGCCGTAGAGCCCAAGATGTGCGCCCCGACCGTGCCGCCGATCAAGTTACCAATAACACCACCGAAGATGGCGCCGGTGATGGCGTCATGGGTCGCAAAGCGGGCTTTTCGCTGGGTCTGGTAGTCAAACAGATTCTGGTCTGGCCGGTGCGCCTGATTCTTCTTTGCCATAAAAATACCCTCTGACGATGGTTGTCATGAGGGTATAGCCCGGCGCCATGAGAGATAGGCTTGA
>JAKAVW010000325.1 GCA_021827445.1 Pseudomonadota bacterium | reverse complement strand
ATTGATCAGTAACATGTTTTTTATGGCAGTATGCAATTTCAGTGTGCCCGCATATAAACCGAACAGGCTGGCTGGATGTGTACCCATATCAAAGGCGTAACTAGAGAGAAACTGCTGCAGACCGGCCAGCGATAGAGGCCTTGATATCGCGTACCCCTGCAGATAGGGCACACCTATCGTGAGCATGGCATCGAGAATGTCCGTGGTTTCCACTCCTTCTACTATCAAGTCCAGTTGCAGCTCTGAGGCCAGATCCTGAATGGTTCGGACGAAATGCAAGTCTTGCGGTCTTTCTCCGAGAAACCGGACAAAGCCCTGATCCAGTTTGATTTCGTCAATAGGGAGTTCTTTTAAACGCAAGAGAGAGGCATAGGCGCTACCGACGTCATCAAGCGCGAGGTGAATGCCCATCCCTTTAATGTCACGCAAGACGGATAGCGCTACGTTGCGCTCAAGAAAATCGCCGCCCTCCAGAATCTCCAGGGTAATCCGTTGAGGATCCACCCCACTGGCGCGGATTACGCCTTGCAGGCAGGGTACACAATTCCCGCAGAATGACTCCGGAGCAACATTGAAGGACACCCAAAGCGACCACCCCAGATTATCCAGTTTTTTCAGGTCTTCCAGTGCCTGAGTGAGAACCATACTACTGAGATTGCTTAGGTCGTCGACCGACAACTGAGGCAAGAACTCTGCCGGATAAAGGATTTTGCCATCGTCATCCCGCAGCCGTGCCAGCGCTTCCACGCCCACCACTTTGCGGCTATCACCATCCAGAACCGGTTGATACCAGACCTCCAGAGCGCCTTCGCTCAATAGCCGTTGTGCTGGCGTACGCTGCCGTTCCCGTGCCGTCACTTCGCCAAAGGATACCCAGGAACAGATGCGATCGGTCTTGTGGGCCTTGCTCTCGTAAAGGGCATGGTCGGCACTGCGCAGCAGTTGATCACCCGTCTCTTCTTTCCCAAAGGGATACAGGGCGATTCCCATGCTCGCACTGATCTGGATGATCTCGCCATTACGCAGCAGGATAGGAGCGTTTATGGCTTCTTCTACCTTGGCGAGAATCAAGGTGGGATCATTCGGCCCAGAAAGATCTTCTACCAGGAGCACGAATTCATCACCGCCCAGTCGCGCCACAAAGTCCGATTGGCGCAGGGCCTCTGGCAATCGTTTCCCCAGGGTCACGAGCAACTCGTCGCCAGCTTCGTGGCCATAGGTATCGTTCACGATTTTAAAGCCATCCAGATCCAGCATGCACACCGCCAGCAGTTTGCCATGCCGCCTTGCACGGGCCATGGCTTGATCCAGTCGTTCCTCCAGAAACCGGCGATTTGGCAAATGGGTTAGCGCGTCATGCTGCGCCAGACTTTCGATCTCAGTTTTTGCCTGTTCCAACTCGCATCGCTCACGATATCTGGTCAACCCCAATCCCAAGCTGTTTGCCAGTTGTTTCAATGTTTCCCGTAATGATTGCGTGAAATGCTGAACCTCTTCGCCCTCGATCACCAGCACAGCGAACGGGGTTTCCTCTCCACCCACAAACACCGGGATGCCCACGACACTGCGGACACGGTTAAATACAGTACGGTCATCATTAGCATCTTGCGTCAGGGCCGACGAACTTGGATTCAGCGGGCCTTGCTGAATTCCCGTACGGAACACCTCACCGGCCACAATGGTGGGACATATCCCCTGCACTGGATATCGTAAGGGTACGGCACTATCGGACAATGGATCATCGTCCGCATCCGCCATCGCGTGTATGGTCAAAAACGGGCCTTCCTGTTCTCTGGCAATGACATAGGCCCCAATTGCCTCCGTCTGCGATACCACATTATCCACCAGCCGTTGGTACATGGCATGGGGGCTGTTCTGGCTCAAAAGATCCTGCTGAACCAGCAAGGTGACGGCCTGATATTGGCGCAGGCGCATCAGTCGACGAAGCAGATACCGGCTGAACCAGCCGATGACACCGATCAGCAATAAACCAGCTAATAAAATAGGCAGCCGTTCGCGTTCGGCCCGCCAGAATACTTGGCGGGCCGACGACGACGTCCATTGCATATGTAACGTCCCTGGGTATCCTGGTATAGATATGGCCACCGTGCCGACGGGTAGGGGCGAATAGGGCTCTGGCGGCGCCCAATGACCACCCTTCCAAGAGGAAATCACCTGACCTTGCGGATTGGTGAGCAGGACGATATGGGGAGAGGTGGAAAAGTCTGCCTGTATGGCTTGCTCCAGCACAGTGGCTTGCCAAAAGGCGAGGCCGATAAACGTTACGCCCAGCGCTACAAAAAAGACGTTGCTCCCCCACAGCACCCGCCTGTCAGGCTGGGACAAAAGACGCTCCATAAACCCGGTCAGGAAAACACGCAATCGATGCGGGATGGAGATGGCGGGCTGCAGCGAACCGGATGGTCTAGTAAACATTTCGTCGATACCCCTGTTGTCCATCGCCGCTATTTCGCAGAATGCCGAACATTGTATCATGCGAAGAGCAATTTAACCTTTGAAGTGCAATGATCACGCTGCCCGAAAACAAACTTGTTTTTTCTCAGTACTTCGTTTAGACCGTCGGCCCAGATCGGAGATCTGCTGTCGGGAAGGATACCTCTTGATTTGAAGCAGGCAGCCGCCCCTGTGAGGCGGCTGTGGCTCAGAATTGCTGCCACGGCAGCCCATCGTGTCGCCAGCCATTTACGCTGCTGCGGTGATAGTTGTCATCCAGATCGCCTTCAAAGCCATGGCTAACAAAATACACCGAACGGAACCCGTGTTCTTCTAGAAAACGACAGGCTTCAGCGGAGCGTCGGCCAGACCGGCAGATGAATACTACGGGACAGTCGGTAGATGCCAACTTCTGGACTTCACCGAGAAAAGCGGAATTGATCTGCCAGTCAGGATCGTTCTGCCAAGGGATTGAAATGGCGCCTTGGGGGTGACCAATGAGTAGATATTCGATATCACTACGCACATCTATAAACACTGCTTCTGGATGGTTGCCCAGGAATTTATGTGCTTCAATCGGAGAAAGTTGATTCATGGCACCAATTATGTTGATTCTGGGTATGTTGGTATTTTTTAGTTATGTTAGACGTTACAATACCAACCATTACCCAGACGGAAAAACATAAGTAAGCTCGTTTTAGACTTGGCAGGATGTGCTGGTATCCCCTTTAATACCCATACGACGCAGCAATCTAGCTAGCGGGCAAAAACCAGTGAAACCCATTTGAAACAGGTTGATGCCAACAAATGTGGTTAACCATAACCAGCTCACATGCTGCAGATGAATTTGTCCAGAAATTTGGGCAAATGTCAAGCTCAGGAGAATCATAAAACCTGCAAAACTACTAACAATGCGATTTATCGTCATCTTTGTTTCCTCATGCTTAAATCTGTTATGGTGAACAAACAGCTACCGATGATATCCACTCAGAATAACCCCATAAAAGTGGTGATTCACATGACTATCTACTAGTGCCCCTGCAGGTCCACCCTCCAGATGTGCCCATTCACCGATTCAAGTTGCAAGATGTAGGTGCTCTGCGGCAATAGTGCCATATTCTGAGTCGTTTGAGGGAGATGGATCATGGCTTGCGCACCGACAGGTCCGGTGATCCCAAATTTCCCAGCGTGAATTTGCTGGTAAGCAAAATCATTCACAAAAGCGCTTTTTGGCAAGGAAGATAGAGCAGCGCTATCCCACCTCTCCACCACTTTTCCATTTTTACTGTCCACCAGCACAGCTTCGAGCACATTGGATGGTTCCGCGGCCACGCCAGCATTGACATAGGCATGGAATTTTATGCTGCCATCGTT
>JAKAVW010000324.1 GCA_021827445.1 Pseudomonadota bacterium | reverse complement strand
CACTGGCGGCGCCGTTGTTGAGGGTCATGTAAGTCAGCGTGGTATTGCCGACGGCATCATATTGGTAATTCACCGTGACCGAGCCGACCATGCCCGTATACGTGGTGGTTTGAGCCGTGATGCGATTGAGGCCGTCGTAGGTATACGTGGTGGAGGACAATGAAAAGGTGACATCCACCTTTATTCTGTGTTTTCTTTCTTTTTCGGCCTTCCACGCGGATTTATCGTGTATTCCAGTCCCATCTTTTCAATGACCGCCCGGATCCATGTATCCTCCCCAAATGGACGGCCTCGCTTCAGGCTTGCGGCCAGTTGATCCCGCTCCGGCGTTGCCAATGGCGCGTTTACAAGTCTCCGCCAGTTTCCCGGACGATTCACAGGCCATGGGCTTAATAGCTCCGCTGTCAGCCGTTTGTCACAGCCCAGACTTGACCAGGGCCAATCTTCGGCATGTTTCACCAGTTTGGCCCGCAACGGGTTGGCTTCAATATAACGCAGTAACGTCATGAAGTATCCACTGCACTGAACCGGAAAACTTTTATACCGGCCCTGATACAAATGTCCGCTGGTCTGCGGGTAATGCGCCCGATAACGCTTGACGTGCGTATTGGCCGCCCATGACAGATAGGCCGCCAGATCATTATCACCTCGGGGACGAACCACCAGGTGCCAATGATTGGGCATAAGACTGAAACCGAAAACCTCCATAGATGCGTGCTGTTTCGCAGTAATCAGCAGTTCCACAAACGACAGATAATCCCCCGGTTTACGGAAGATGCGCATGCGACCATTGCCGCGATTGAGAACATGATAAATCACACCGCCCATGGCGGCCCGTGCGGTTCGTGGCATAGATAAACAACCTATACGATACTCCGCGAAATGTCAATAATAATGAATAAAAGGTGGATGTCACCTCTTCTGCGTCGAGCTACTGTCAAATGTTGTGGATTGTCATAATCAGGCGGCCTGTATTTTTACTCCATTTTCGAATTTCACTCCGGCCCATACATCGGCCATCCGTTCCGATCCATTGAGTCTCTGAAAGCCTCGCTCGGCACTTCGGCCAAGTTTGAAGACCATCGCCAGACACGCCTTGCGACTGCCATTGTTCCGCGTCTTGTCGTGGCGCAATCGAACGGTCGAAAAAATACTCTCGATCGGATTGGTGGTGCGGATGTGCACCCAATGCTCCGCTGGAAAATCGTAAAAGGTCAATAGCGTTTCACGATCCTTATTTAAACATTCCGCCGCCTTGGGGTATTTGGCCTGGTAAGTCTGTACCAACAGTTCCAAGGCCTTAACGGCATTTTCACGGTTTTCCGCCATGGTTATCTGATGCATTTTGTCCTTGGCCTGGCCGTGGAGATTCTTGGGCAAATAGTTTAACACGTTCAGCGTCTTGTGCAGCCAGCACCGCTGGTGTCGCGTCGATGGATAAACTTCCTCCAGGGCCGCCCAGAAGCCCATGGCTCCATCTCCAATCGCCAGCTTGGGAGCCTCCAGACCGCGGCTTTTTAAATCCAGAAGCACCGCCTGCCAGGATTGCTGGCTTTCCCGGAAGCCGTCGGCAATGGCCAGAATCTCCTTCTTCCCTTCTGTCGTAACCCCCAGAACCACCAGAATACAGGCGGCATCATCATCGCCTATGCGGATATTGAAATATACCCCGTCCGCCCAGATGTACACGTAACGTTGATCCGCCAGAGAACGTTGATTCCAGTTGGCGTATTCCACCTGCCATTTACTGATCAGTCGGCTGACGGTAGTCGGTGATAAATGCTCTATGGCAGGCCCCAGCAGAGCCTTAAGCGAGTCGCCCATATCGTTAGTGCTTACGCCGTATAGATACATCCAGGGGATGGCTTCATCAATGCTGTTGGTGCGACGCAGATACGGTGGCAGTATCCTCCGATTCAGCTTCTCCCGCTGGCCGGCAGGACGCCGATCTTCGATGCGCGGCTGCTGGATCGACACCGGCCCAATGCCGGTAAGAATCTGGCGTTCCGGCAGATAGCCGTTGGCCACCACCAGACGGTGGCCCTGCTCATCGAGAAGATGACCACGTTCAGAAATCCATTGTTGGGCCTCCGCCTTGACAGCGGCCGCCAGAATCTCCTTGGCGCTTTGAGCGATAATCTCGGTCAAAGTATCACAGGCGAAGGGGATTGGCAATTTTGTATTTTCGGTCATACTGTTATCCATGGTGGCGTACTCCTAAAAAAATAACATCAAAGACAACCTTTAGGTTACGCCGCCTCTTTTATTCCGTCCACAACTTTTAATAGTATCTCTCTGCGTCCCCCTTCTCGCCGTGCTCCAAAAGCGCGTCACGTACTTGCCGGCCTGCGGCATAAACGTCCTCAACATTGTGAAATTCTGTTATCGTCATGATATTCCTGACCTGTCATGGCATATGGAAATATTTGATTCGCACACCGCCGGATTGGGTTACGACTTCCAGCGCACCATCGGTATTGGTCCCGTAGGCGGGAGCGTACCGCGTAATGAAACTTGCTCCGGGATTAACACTGCCACCGAGGATGAAGTCCGGTGTATTCGCCCCAACATTAGCTGCGCCAACAGAATTGGCGTATCCGGGTGCGAGGGGGTTTTGAGGCGACCAGAACTGTCCTTCTGCGCCGGCCGATTTTGGAAAGTTGCCGGCACGGAATATTTGTTGCCCCTCTCCAACGCTTTCCCGCAATTCCTGCGACTCGGGAGCCAGGGATTGAACAGCCGTGCCGTAAGGGGTAGCAACACTCGCTGTATTCTCTGCGGCAAGGTTTTAAAAGATAATCAACCTCCCTTCGGGAAATTTCCCCTCCCAGCCACAGGGAAAATGGCCCTTGACATACCAATACGCCTGACTGGCATAAAATCCGGGAGGATACACGTCGGCGTATTCAGCCTCCATACACACGCCCAGAATATCCCATTGAACCATGCCCTCAAATTCTTTCGGAAGCTTATGCGCGCTGACGATCGGCTGAGTCTTTCGCCGCACAAAGGGAATTGTCGTCCTCTTGACGTCAGTCACAATCTCGTTCCACTTTTGAAATCGCCCTATCGACCTTTCCACAAGGCGCTCGCGATATTGATTCAAGGCCTCAAGACAGAGGTTTTGCCACTCTAGAGAAGAACAATACCGTCCAGCATCCTCCCACGACGGCAATATGATCGCAGCCACTGTGTCTTTCTCGCCAACGTGTGAAAACCAATTGGCCCTCTCAAGATCCTCCAGCGTGGCAATGGTTCTCGGATGCATTCGAGTCTCCTATGGTTGCGCCTGGTTGAGTCGTCCAGGAATTCGTGGCACTTGATCGAACGCATTCAATCCGTATGCAGCACGCTGGGAGGCGGCTTGCGCGGCCAGATCAGCAGCTTGCGACGACGAATATCCCGCCGCCTGCAGCGATTCTTGAAGCGCCTGATCGTATTCCAAATTCGTCGGAGCCGAACCGAAGAGTGCGCCGTTGGGACGATACTGCTCCCAAAACTGTTCCAACGACTGATGAAAATTGTAATGCGGGGTGCCCGGTTCGGTAATAGCATTTCCCTTCATTCCGACGGCGAGTCCTTCATCCTGTGGAATGACGCTTCCAAACGCGGCATTCTGGTTCAGATGATTTGCTTGGAAGCCTTCAGGCAGAGTACCACTTAGATCGCCATACCGTATGGAGGGGATATTCTCCCCCGCTATCGCGGACGAATCCACCAGATTCCCGGCGTTGCCGACGTAGCCTGCCATTTCCGGGATGGCAGTCGAGCCAAAAGAAAGACCCGTGAAGCCAGCTGTGTTCAGGGCCATTTCCACATTGTGGGCCGGATCGTT
>JAKAVW010000323.1 GCA_021827445.1 Pseudomonadota bacterium | reverse complement strand
CTGAAGCCGATGTCCGTTTGCGGGTCGAGCAATTACAAAACGCTCTTTTGGGTGCCGTCTCTCATGACCTCCGAACGCCTTTGGCTGGCGTACTGGGCACAGCGACGACACTTCAGCGCAATGCGCAGGGTTTGACTGCCGATGAGCATGATCTCCTGGAGAATATCCGCGAGCAAACTGAAAAAATGGAACACACCGTGGACCGCATTCTGCATATGGCCGCATTGCAGTCCGGGCGACTCAATATCAAAAAAGAATGGGTTCCCCTCGAAGATTTGCTGGTTATCGCGCGCAACCAGGTTAAAGCCGTATGCACCGATCGTCCTTTTCAGGCGCGAATATCCAAAGACTTACCACTGCTCCACGTAGATCCTCAACTCATGGGACAAGTGCTCACCAATCTACTGGAAAACGCCTGTAAATATAGCCCGAGTGGCCGCACTATCGAATTAGAAGCCTATGCGAACGATACCGAGATTACCGTTTGCGTCATAGATCACGGCTTTGGCGTACCATCTGGCCGGGAAGAGGAAATATTCACCCGCTTCAGCCAGGTCAAACCTCCAGTCGGACTGGGTGGCAGTGGGCTAGGTTTAGCAATTTGTGCGGCGATTATTGAGCTGCATGGGGGGCGCATTTGGGTGCGTAATCGGGTTGCAGTACGCGGCGCGGTGTTTTGTTTTACCGTCCCCCGTGAAACTGAACCACCCATGCCGGCGGAGGGAGATTAAGCCATGACGACCATACATCCGGAAGACGATCTGGATATTCTGCTGGTGGAGGATGACCCAAGTATTGGCGGATTTCTACAGGCGGCGCTGGACCGCGAACCAGGGTATCGCCTGTACTGGGAAACCACGCTGAAAGATGCCTGGAAGGCATGGGAAAAACGACAGATCCAGGAGGGTCGGCCCTTCGCGCTGATTCTGCTGGACCTTGGTTTACCGGATGGGGATGGGCAGGGATTAATCCATAGATTACGCGCCCACGGAGGGGAACAGGCATTAATCATCATCATCTCTGCGCGCGGAAGCGAGGCTGACAAGATACAGGCCCTCGATAGTGGTGCCGACGATTATCTGACCAAACCATTTACCATTGGCGAACTGCTCGCCCGCCTGCGCGCCCATTTGCGGCGGCGTCCCACAGGTTCATCCGCCGAATATTCTCATTGGGTCATCGGGGTCTTGGAACTGGATGATCTCACCCATACAGTTCGCAAGAGCGGGGTGCCCATCCCGATGACGCCCAAGGAATATCAGTTGTTCCACCTTTTTGTGATGAACCAGGGACGGGTATTGTCATATCGACGCATCCTCAGTGCGGTGTGGGGAGAACATAGTGGCGATCAGGCCCACTATGTACGGTTATACATCAAACGACTGCGAGAAAAGATTGAGGATGATCCAGGAATGCCACAATATCTGATGACCGAAAAGGGGGTTGGGTATCGATTCGGAGATCCGCTGGCGTAGGAGCGACGCCGCAGTCGCGGGAGATACATACATTGGCAACGCAATCACCTCAGTTAAAATTATCTCTTTCTATCTTCTTCCCAGCAGCCAATCTGGATCTTGGAACACCCCAGCGCATTTAATCGTAATATGCTGTCATATTGTCCTGCTATTATTAGCATGCAGTACAGATGCGGTTGCCCCCGGAATAGCGTGGAGCCCATCAACTCCTCCTCCCTCCTTGCCTCGGTTCGCCGGGGCTCTTTTTCATAATGGCGGATAGCCAGCCTGGATATAATGACGCGGAATAGCAGCGCGCCACGAAAATAAGTCACATTATTGTCATAAAGTTTGCAGACTTAGAATACTTATCTTTAAAACTTCATAAAAGTGTAAAACCACTGTCACATTGCCCTGTTAGTATCCTCCGGTCACAAGAAATATACCCAACCGCTGAGGATAAACCAGAATGATCCTAGCCTCATTGCCGCACATCGTATGCGGCGCGTGCAGATTATATGCGCTGTGGGGCCTTTCCACCCTCCCCGCCCGATCCACTGGACAGACGCTGGATCAGTTTCGTCCCATATGGCTGGATCTTGATGCAGATCTGACCAACGAAGGACTACGGCTCCTCTACATTCTTGGGATCGAACCCCTCCGCATCGTCGACGATCTCTCCCAATGTTCAGCTTCTGCGCAACGTGCTTCGGCCAATGCTGTGATCCTCGTCCCGCCACCAGAATCCACGGATACCCATCACTGGGTCCTGGCCGTGCGCAACGCCATCGGTCCCGACCTGGGGCTTGTTGTATTACTGCGGGAAAGTCATGTTGACCGTGAAGTGGAGCTATTGGCGGAAGGTGCCGATATCGTGCTGTCTCTAGATGGGGAACCCACTCGGGAACGCGCCCGGTTGACCGCATTCACGCGACGCCTGCGGGAGAGAGTGTCATCTCACTCCTTGACGATGACCTTTCTCTCGATAGTCGTGCCCGCCAAGCCTTTTTCGAAGACAGCCGACCGTTGCCGCTAACGGACCGCTTGTTCTGGGTACTGGAGTTCCTGGTCAAACACCCCGCGCGAGTGCTGACCCCCGACGACTTCGCTGCGATGCTGGTCGCCAAGGGCATCCATATCCAGGCGTTATCCATTCCCGGCCTGATTCACCGTTTACGCCGGATTCTGAAGAAATATGGCACATCAGAGCGGATTTATGCCGTCCATGGACGAGGGTATCGGTGGGGAGAGGTATCGGATGCTTTTCTGCCACAGCAGAACAAGGCTGCTGAATATTTTACCGTCAATATTGAACAGCACTGCGGAAAGGCTTTATGAACACCGCGTATCAAAAATGTAGGTCAGAGACATGCGTATTACTGCAAAGGCAACCCCGTAAAAACCCCCAATCATTGCAAGGAGTGTCATGTGAAAAAGAATCGCCATATCCGCCCATTGTGGCTCGCGCTAGCCGCTACTGGCATCTGTAGTTTTCCAGGAGCTGGGCTGGCAGCCGATGGTATTACGGCACCAACCACTTCAAGCAGCCTGGGAGCCACACAAGGGTCTAACCAATCAATCGTCAATGTTGGCAAAGTCAGCGCTGCTGCTGCAGAAGAAACGCAATCCGCCGCGAGTAACAATAATTTCGACAACCATGTTTTATCAAAAACGCAGATTTTCCATTCAAGTCAATCCGTAACGGCTGTAACCAAAAAGCAGATCGACTTATTCAATCCATCTGCGGGTGGAGTCCAAGCACTTACAAATACACCTGGCGTCGCTGTTACTGGCTACAATGCAGGAAGTGTATCGGGACGTTCAACCGTCTCATTGCGCGGAGTACAGGTTGGCTGGAACAGCGTTCCTGGAAATCTATAAACAAATGGAATCACGGCGTTATTTGATGGAATACCGCTCAATAGTGTGATTCAGGGAACCAGTTGGCATTCCAATGAGATTCCCATTGGGAATCTGTTATCTGGCATAAATGTAATATATGGACCAGGCAACCCCAGCAGCAGATGGTATGACAGTATCGGGGGTAATATTAATTTCATTCCTGTGCAGCCAACGAGAAAATCTCAAGCAAAGGTCTCTGTCTCTTATGGTAGCAATCAGGCCGAAACAGCATCTGCTGTTGCGGATACGGGTGAAAAAGACGGATGGTCAGCAGTTATTGCAACGGCGATTGCTCACGGCGATACATTCCGCACCGGAGCGTACAACTGGCCAAGCCAAAGCAATCAAATTTTTGCAAAGGTAAGAAAGTTGTTCACCGCAGGAAGAATAAGTTTCGGAGCCTATTGGGTAAAAAATAACGAAATGAGACCAAACGACATACCAGTATCACCTATACCAGGAGTTACCTTGGGTGGCCTCAACCAAAA
>JAKAVW010000322.1 GCA_021827445.1 Pseudomonadota bacterium | reverse complement strand
GCGCTGACCACTTGGGCGGCGCTGAGATGATACTGAGCCAAATGTTGTGGATCGAGGCGGATATGCACCTCAGGCCAGCCACGCCCAGTGTCGTCCACATGATAAACCCCCGGCACCGACAGGATTGCTGGGCGGATGGAAAAGGCGAACGTCGCCATCATAGCGGAACTGTCCAGATGATTGGAGACCAGTGCATACTCAGACAAAGGATAGATATTGGGCATCATCAGCCGCACGCTCATTTTCGCTCCGGCGGGTAAAACAATGTGCGACAGCCGGGCCTGCAGCATCAAGTAGGCGAGATCAGGGTTGGTATGAGGCCCGAAATAGACATGGAGCTTGGTCAGGCCATTTCCTGTCTGGGAGCGCACCAAAGTGACTCCTGGCTCGCCTTTAGCGGCTTCTTCCAAGGGACGGGTCACTTCCAGGAGCATGAATTTGACCGGCAGATCGCGGGTATGCACCAACACCGACACCTTGGGGAAGTCCACCGCTGGAAATATGCTCTCTGGCATCTCCTGAAACCCCATCCACCCAGCCGCCAGGAGCAACCCGGTCAGAAGCAATACCGTAAAGCGCGTGTCCCACAAGAACCGAAGGTAGGCCCGAATCATTTTCGGATCTCCAGCGGCGTCTGATTGCTCAGACGGGTGTTGCCCGACATCACGACTTGTTCACCAGCCTTGAGATGACCAATGATTCGGGCCACACCGTGTTCGGTTCCCACCACTTTGACGGGTACTGACTGCGCATGACCATGATCATCCACATACACCAGTGCATGAGCACCGTGCATCACCACGGCAGCGACGGGTACAGCCACGGCCTGTTTTTTCGGGACCCGGAGGCGTACGGAAATCCATTCTCCGGGTAGTAACGGTATATTCGCAGGCAAGGCAATCACAACGGAGACGAGGCCAGACTGGCGCGCGCTGCGCCCGATGCTGCGGATTCGCCCAGTACCTTGCCAGTGGCCTGCCTGCAGATGGACGGGCGACCCAGCAGTCAGGTGAAAGGCGGTCTGTGGAGGGACAAGTGATGCTACCCAGGGCTCCCCACGACCGCTCAGTGTGGCGACGGGTGTCCCCGCCATGACCACTGCGCCCGGTGCCACCAGATAATCAATGCTACCCGCAAAAGGCGCAATCAGCGACTGATCCGATTGTTCGGCTTGCAGCGCACGATAATTGGCGATGGCCTGTTGCCACGCAACCCGACTGGAATCCACCGTGGCCATGGCAGCAACGCCATCCCGCAGCAAGCGTTGATTGCGCTGCAGAGCAATCCGTGCGTAGTCCGTTTGGGCACGAGCAGCCTGAATGCGTGCCTGTAGGCCTGGGGGATCTATGTGTGCAATCACCGCACCCGCCGAAAGCATCCCGGCAGGCTGAAATGGCCCTATGACTCGTCCGGTCATAGGGGCCGTCAGGGTTATCTGTCCGATACTTTTGACTTGTCCCATGACTGATACCGTTTGCGTCCATGATGAGGACGTTACGATCGCCACGGTAACCGGCACTGCCCAGGCCGAAGATATCCATAAAAAGGGGAGCAGCAGCACTAGGTATCGCATGGCGGAGTGCGGTCGTGCATTTCTGAATGGTAGAGTCACGAGCGGGAGATTTCCTTTTTTTCCATAGGGTAACGCCCCATATCAAGCTCCAATTGAGCGCGAGTCATTTGCACCGCTATTCTGGCACTGGCGAGGCGCAAACGCGCTCGCACCCAACTACCCTCTGCCTGGGCGAGATTGAGTGCATTTAGGGCACCCGCGAAATAGCCTTTACGGGTCATGGTGTAAACGCTGAATGCTTCACGGGCTGTCATGCGGTCATTATCCAAAGTTTTTTCAGCGGCTTGGGCAGCGCCATAATCATGGGCGATCTGGCTATCGATCTGAAGAATCAGCGCCTGACGCGCGGCACGTAAGGCCGCGACCTGTTCCTGGGCAGCAGCGATTCGATCTTTATGTGCGCCAAATCCGAATATCGGCATACTGAGAGTCACCGCTCCCTGCCAGCCGAGGTCTCCGGTCCGTGGCACGGTGATGGTGTCCACCCCATAGGCGGCACCGGCGCTGATGGTCGGCAGTGTGGCACCGCGCTGTACCTGTATCTGCGCCCGTCCTAAAGCGATCTGTCGATCCGCAACCTGTACCAATGGCTGCATACGTTTTGCCTGCGTGTCCAAGAGAGATGGACTGAGCAATGGGCTCGCGAACTCCTGCCCATTTGACAGCATAATCCCGCCATCCGGTGCACGCCCTATTTGCAGATTCAGCAACCTTGTCGCCGCATATGTCTCCGCTACCGTCTGCTGTAATCCGGTGCGTGCCTTGTTGCGCAGGAGGGCGGTTTGGATGAGATCCAATTTTGAAACAGCCCCGGCTGCATACGCTTTATGGGTATCCAGATAGAGTTTTTGAGCGACATTCAGTGTGCTGCGCCATATGGCTGCCTCATTTTGCAGCAAATCAAGCTGATAATAGGCATTGACGACCTGAGCAGCCACCACCATCCGGGTCTCTGTTTCCTGAGACTGGGTAATGGCGGACTGGTCTTTGGCGGCCTTCGCGAGGGCATGCAGTTGCGGAGCGTAAAGGGGTACTGATACCTGTATCTGCCCAATCACCTCGCGCGGGCCATTGGCCGCAACAAATAGAGGTTGGCCATTCCGGCTCTCGGACCAGATGCTACCCGCCGCCAGAGAAATCTGGGGCAAGAGCACGGCATGCGCCGCCTGAGAGAGGTCTCGACCTGCTGCCGTAGCGTGCGCAGACTGAAATACCTGCGGCTGGGTATGCAGAGCTTCAGTAATTGCTGCGGGCAGAGTGAGGGAAACCCCATCCGCAACCGCGACGCATGGCAAAATGCATACTATGAGAACCATTAAATATAAACGAATATGAAATATCAATGTACATTGCCCACAGCCAACCAGTCTGGCATTAATTTGCAGCCTGCAACGGCATTGTCATGAATCAATTGCTGAAATTGCGCCAACGTACACAGATCGTGTCCCGGGCCTTCATGACATCCCGGCATGAGACCAGCAGTCACCACAGGTTTGTAATAATGTTTCTGTAGTACAGCGTTGCGCATCTCTTCTAACTTGAAATAGAAAATACGTAGCCCTATATATTTTTGTCCATTCCCTGTTTGGAGAAGCTCAAAAGCTATCGCCATATCTGGAGGGGTGCGATCAGGTTGCGCGATAAGTTGATAGCGTAGATGAAGCATCCCAGAGATTTCTGAAATATTGACATCATGACCTATTAAAATCAACATATTTGCATGTGATAACGAACTCGGAACTTGAGTTGGTACCTGATATCTATTAGTTGACCCGAGGAAACTGACAATCAACCGCATGACTGGCGTGGCTCCGTGCCGTGCATAATAATGATCCTCTCGCGCTATCCTGGCATACATATTTCGAAGATACAGCATATGACTCATCACTTTCAATGAGCAAACCTTTCCCCATCCCACCTGACTGCACGGTTTCCCGTCCGCATACTCCATGAGAAATGATTCACCCACTGCATTGGCTATGTGAAGAGCTCCATTTATGTTTACATTGTTTTTCATTACAACTTCGTTTGGACTATTCAGCGCACATACTGCAGCAACCTTTTTGTTTGATTCAGGGCAAAGAATATTTTTCATTTCGTCCAGGTAGAGGACGTACTTATAATTATTGCACAATTGATGTGAAAGAGATTGCTGATAGTGTTTTTCAGTAATGGATTCGTTCACAGAACATGCGTGCATTTTAACGGCATGGAACAGAGGATCCTTACCATGAAGTACATGTCCGACCGTTACATGCTGAATTGGTCTGAA